>JAPZAR010000022.1 GCA_027460535.1 Candidatus Methanoperedens sp. | reverse complement strand
GGCGGTATGGTCATTGGTTCGTTTGAAAAGGTGACTATAATCATCTGACCATTTCTGGCTAAACCATTTACAAGTTCTGCCATTGATTTGCTGTTTGGAGCAGTGCAAAGTATGACATTTGCTCCACCCAGTTTCATTAGCTCTTCCGCCGGTTCAACAGCATTTGAATCAAAATAGTAGTGAGCTCCAAGCTTTTTTGCCAATTGCTCCTTTTCTTTTCCTCTTGAAATTACTGCAACTTTTAAACCCAGCTTATTAGCAAATTGTACTGCAAGATGACCAAGTCCTCCCAATCCATGAATTGCTACAAGGTCACCTCCTTTTAGGTTGGAACTTCTTAATGCTCCAAAAGTTGTTCTGCCAGCACAGAGCAAAGGTGCTGCATCAATTGAATTAAGCTCCCCGGGAATAGGTGTAAGCACCTCCATTCTAGCTACCATATATTCTGCATACCCCCCATCCATTGAAAGACCTGTAACAAGAGCATTTTCACAGGAACCAAATTCACCATTACGACAGGCTCTGCAGTGGCAGCAATGGCCGCCATGCCACCCAATCCCGACTCTTTGCCCAACTTTCCAATGCTTTGAGTCAGAACCTAATTTTTTTATGGTTCCAACAACTTCATGTCCGGGTATCCTTGGATAGGTGAGTCCAGGAAAGTGGCCTTCCTTTACCAATACATCCCCATGGCAGATACCACATGCTTCAACTTTAATAAGAACTTCATTCTCTTTTGGCTCAGGAATATCAATATTAACCAACTTAAAATCTGTTCCAGGAGCGGTCACCTGTATTGCTTTCATTTTTGGCATAATATCTTCCTCCATTGTAACAATCAAAATAACAAATCAAGTACTTCTATAAATATTTCATTCTAAGACATTCAGTTTTCTCGCTCCCTTCGAAATAATTATACATTATAGGGTATAAGTTTTTCGTTTTTAAGTGGGTGTAAAATCTTTTGGTGTTACAATATTATATATCGCAAATACGCTATCATAAATCTGCGTTCATCGGCGTTTATCTGCGGTTTCTTATTTTCAAATATTTCATGATAGCCCCCAACACCAAACTTTTTTACAGTCCCGTTTTTAAATGATGCACGTTTGAGGTATGCTTTATAGTTTCCTACGCTAAAAAAATGAAATCATTATTACGCTAATCTTTTTTAATAATACCCGGTCTCTATTCCTCGGAACATCAATTTTTCTGTCCCACAGCGGCTGGATATTCTTCATGTTTTTAAAGATGTTTCTTTAAGAACTGCAACGCTTTTCCCCAGGCATCCTCCGCTGCTTCTTTGTTGTATGTTGTCGGGTTTGTATCGTTCATGAATGCATGACCAGCATTCGGATATACTTTGTACTGGAAATCTTTATTGAGCTTTTTCATTGACGCTTCAAGTTGCGGCAAGCCCTGCACTAACGCAATATCTTTTATGCCGTAAAATGCTATGACCGGGCATGAGATTTTGGCCAATTCTTCCTCTTTCTCAGGCGCGTGTCCATAAAACGGCAAAGCTGCGGCAAGAGCCGTTTCACTTGCTGCAAAGCTGTAGCTGTAGGTACCACCAAAACAAAATCCCATGACTGCAATTTTCTCCACCTTGTACTCCCGCTTCAGATAGCTGAAGCATATTTTGAGCCGTTCCACAGTTTCCTTCCCAAATTCTTCCGACCTGATCGGACTCATAGCCGCACGCATTTTCTTTTGGGCTTCATCGCGGGTAGAAGGATTGGCGACCTCAGCCAGAATGGACTGGTCTATTTTTTCAGTGATTCCGGTCTGGGAAATAAGATCCGGTGCGAGAACAACATAACCCTCAGCAGCCAGGCGATCAGCAAGGATTCTTATATTCTTGTTAAGCCCCCATACTTCGTGAATGAGAATGACTCCAGCGTTTCCCGTACCGGCAATATAAGCCGGAATATGATGTTTTCTGCGACTGATTATAATGTCTGCCATGGTTGGTTATTTCTCTCCTATCGTAACTTTAAGCATCTTATCGCCTACTGCGATCTTTTCAGCTACATCCTGCCCTTCAGTGACCTGTCCAAATACTGCATATTGCCCATCCAGGAACTTTGCGTCTGCAAGGACTATATAGAACTGAGATGACGCACTGTTCGGATCACTGGAACGAGCCATACCCACTGCACCTTTCTTATGCGTCAGTGAGGGGGCTATCTCAAGAGGAATGGTCTTAGGTGAACCGCCTGTGCCATCTCCCTTGGGGTCCCCGCCTTGAATTACGAACCCTGGCTCAACCCTGTGGAATGTGAGACCATTATAAAAACCGCTCTGCGCCAATTCTATGAAGTTACTTGTAGTTAAAGGTGCCTCTTTTTCGAATAGCTCGAATTTGATAATACCCTTATTGGTCTCGATGGTGGCTATCCTGTCTTTTCCGCTTTGTACAGGCTGGGATTTCTCGGTGCATCCGAGCGTAAATGCCATCAGCACCATCAAAACGATTGTAATCAAAATCTTTTTCCGTGCCATAGTTTCACCTGAAGTTACTCAGGTGTTATAAAATTTTTGTTAAATAAACCTATCCACAGCAGCAATCCCAGACAAGTATTTATAGCAAAAATTTCTAACATATAATTGAGATTCTGCTTCATTGGGGGGATATGGAGAAAACAGAAAAAGAGCCCCGCATCAATGATAGAGTTGTCCCCCGGCTTGCTCAGGAAGCTCGAAGCCCTGATGCAGGCGGTAGGAATGGTGAATGATCACACAACTGACTGTTTTCGGTATAATGAAGTATCAACCGTAAAAATGGAAAAGCTATGAAAATTCCCATATTCAAAACGCTTCTTTCAGGTCTGCTGCCCGATTTAAAGTGTAAAAAAATGCTTGAGCCGTATGGAGGGAACTTTCACGTACGGTTCTTCTTAGAATAGGGAGGACGGGCAACCGTTATTCTTTATTCGGCAGAAACTGTAACGAGGGCATCAATAGCTATCTGAAAGATTATCTTGAAGTGGAGACACATTTAAATGGAAAAGGTTTGAAAAATCTTGACCTTCATGTAAAGAAATGCTGCTTAACACTTTCGAAATCGGATAACATATTACGCAGTTTTTTATGGACAATTGGGTCAATCCTTTTTCAATGATGGCAATCCGGGCATTTATGGATTTTTAAATATTCCCTTTATGAAAATGGCCTACATATTTAAACATATAAGAATAATTAATTTCTATTTTTATACTGTTTTCCTGGCATTAGATTTATTGCCAAGCAAATATACCTTCCATAAAGAAGGGTCAAGAAATGAACAAGGGGAATGAAAAAGAGGCAGGACGAAAATGTGAATATAATGGCGATGAGTCAAATAATTCCGCTGGTAGCATGATGGGGAAAGTGAAGATCTTCGTTGTGTTTCTCGTCACCGCATTCTTTTTATCCGGCTGTATCTCAATTCCACCTCCAATGAGCACTGCTCCAGCTTCCACAAATATAGGTACGACTCCGACTTCAGCCCCCATACCAGAAGGAAGCGCTCAGGTCGGTGTTCCGGATCTCGGCCCGGGCGCAGACATGCAAGGTTTCTTGTCTTTTCCACCGGACAATCCGTGGAATGAGGACATCTCGGCCCTTCCTGTCGACCCCGATTCAAACCTCATAATTTCAACAATCGGAATTCGTCCTCTCCACCCTGATTTCGGAACCGTCTGGAACGGGGCGCCAAACGGCATCCCCTATATCGTCGTTTCCGGAAGCCAGCCCAAAGTCAAAGTCTCATTCGATTATGCGGAAGAAAGCGACAAAGTCCCCTACCCCATCCCTCCGGATGCGCCGATTGAGGGCGGGCCACAAAGCTCCGGGGACAGACATATCCTCGTTATCGACCGTGACGCCAAGACGCTTTACGAGCTTTATGCGGGCTACCCTAACAGCGACGGTTCGTGGAAGGCAGGGTCTGGCGCAGTCTTCAATCTTACTTCAAACGCCTTGAGGCCGGCGCGCTTCACCTCGGCCGACGCGGCAGGTCTCCCGATATTCCCAGGCCTGGTGCGCTACGATGAGGTGGTAGGCCGGAAGGAAATCAAGCACGCTCTCCGCTTTACCGTTCCCAAAACCCGCAAAGCGTTCGTATGCCCCGCAAGGCACTACGCGAGTACTCTGACGGATGCAAAATACCCGCCCATGGGAGCCCGCTTCCGCCTCAAGGCGAGCTTTAACATAAGCGAGTTTCCTGAAAATGAGCAGGTCATACTGCGCGCTTTGAAAAAATACGGGATGATTATCGCTGATAACGGCGGCGCGATGTTCCTGTCTGGCGCCCCCGACTCCCGCTGGAATGACCAGGAGCTTGCACTCCTTAAGAATGTGAAAACCACAGATTTCGAAGTCGTCAAGATGCCAACCCCGACGGGCCCCGAAGGCGAGGCACAGCCCTGCTGAAAATCCATCGTGTGGAATCAGGCTGAGGAAGCGATATGTTCTTCAAAATGTGGGTTCTGTTGAATGCATACTACAATGAGGAATACACTGAAAGAGATGAGTGGAAAAGAGTTCTTCGTTTTGGAAGAGATTTTGCTTAAGTATTTGGTAGTTTAGATAGGGAAATTTTATAAGAATTTTATAGTCCCTGAATGTGTCGGAGAAGGAAAGCTCACTGAACCATCAGATGAATATGTCAAAAAGGCCTCACAAGTTCTCAAAGATATATTGGGAGTTAACTTATAATTGTGAAAGCTGTAGGGCTGATAAGAAAATTAGGTGTCAATAAAACGTCATACCAGTCAGAAATAGTCTGAAGCGCATTGTCGAATATAGTTTATGAATCCCTGTTATATTCAGAGTAATGAATTTAAGTATCATTTCGGTAAGCAACTTCCCGGGAAGCTCCGACACGCATGAAGTTCGTAGACAAAGATTTGTGCTTTTACTCCCGGATCTTCATCCATTATCCTTTTTGTTTCTTCAACAGTGGTATCGAATATGCCAACGCCTCTTATATCGCTTCCGTCAATGACGGGGCAAACAATCGGCAACACTCCATCCGCACGGAGCGCGAAGTTCCTCCTGCCATGTTCCCATATGATCTTTTCTGCGCCAGGTTCCTTACTTTTCGGCCCGGCTCTCAAAATAACGATACAGTAATTCTTCGTCTTGAGGAGCATCTGCCTCATGAAATCGTCTGTGATTGTATGCATATAGTAACCCTCCAGGGAAGTATTACATGGCGCTGTATTTAAGGCTGACAATTATCAATTTGTAATATAGAGTCCTGAAAGTTTTGACTTTATAAAGCTTCATCATCACTCCTGCGATAGAATTGGATTCACTTTGGCATAAGCGAAAACTCATTTCCATCCGGATCTTTGAACACTGCGTATCTAATATTTTCATCCCACTCTGATGGAGAGAGTTCACGCACGAATTCAATGCCATTATCTTTCAATTCTTTGCATGTCTTTTCTATGCTGTCCGCTTTTAGTACAATCCCCTGGTTTCCCGGTTCAAGTTCCGCATCAGGACAGAGATGCAATCCTGTAGAAGAGCCTTTCGGACCGACCACAATCCAGTGCGGTTCGTCGCTCATAACTTCGAATTTCAATTTTTTCTTATACCATTCTTTTGCTTTGTTTTCATCGGATACCATGACAGCTACAGTTGCTATTTGAGTAATTACCATTTTTCCCACCTCAATTGATAGGCCCAAGCCTGCTCAAAACCTTTTTGATTTTGAACGAGATTGCCAAGTCCCTGAATTGAATAAGTTCTTCGAGAATATCTAACTTTGCGTTTAATTTTTATTATTGGTTAAGCAAAATACGACTCCTTAAGTCTCTGCTTACGTACTAATCCCTTAATTATTAAAAATCCTTGCCTTTTTGTATTTTGATAAAAATTCCATCGTCACGTTTTTGAATTATTATTTTATTTAAAATTTCTTGCCTTAGATTTTTTGGAAGACGCCGTGATTGCCAATTGCGTTCTTTGGCAATTTTAACATCGGCATTAGCAAGGTCAGCTACCGCAACGGCTTTAAGAGCATAGTAAGCGCCGCCGAGGGCGTGTTGGGGAACATGTACAGTTGCCACCGCTTGGCCTGCGGCACGCGCGGCAAAACAAGCCGTTTTATTTTCTTTCGCTTCGCGGGCGGCGGCATGAGCTGCAAGAGAAGCTCCGCGTATATCAGCCATCTTGAATACCCCTGTGCGAACCCATGTTCGGCATGCTTCGATGGCTTTGCGGGGTCGGTCGTCTTTCGGATATGCCTTCTCAAAAAATGGAAGTACTCGTTCGGCGCAGTCCGCAGCCCAGGTTGCCAATAATCTCTGATCTTGTTTGTTGTATTTTTTCATAAATTTTACATTCGTCGTAAATCTTATTCATTCTTCTATAATATCCTAATTTGAAGTTAACCGAAGGATCAATCGCAGATTGAGATTTGTCCTGAGTCGGTGCTTTCTCTCATGGGGGCCGCTTCTTCATCCTCATTCCAAACAGGAACCTGAGCAAATTGATCCTGCTAATCGGATAGAGCAGGGCAACTATGATAGAAAACGATGCGAGCACTATGAGGAAATACTTTTCAAATACGATCAAATCCAAGCCGATGACATAGAAGGCGATTGCAACAATTACGGACTGATGAAGAACATAGAACGGCAGAACGAGTTCATTTGAGACCTTCAGGTATTTGTGGTCGAAGGAGAGATACTTGCGCCCGAAGCCAAGTATCGCCGTTACCCAGCACCATCCGTTCAGCGCCCACACGATAGAAACTGGAACATAGTAGCGTTCCATCGCAGATGGATCAGACAGAACTATCGTCGCCAAAGCAAATACTAAGAGGCTGGTGATGATCCCAAGAAAGAGCGCGGGTACCCTGTTTTTCTCTATAGACTCTTCGAATTGAGGGCTGGAAGCCATCACATAAGCTGTAATGAATAATACGAGGTATGCGGGAAGCTTCCAGCCTCCATATCCGCTGGGAAAGATAAAGTATGGGGGCACCGCAGCTATGTTCACAATGATCAGAGGGATCCCGAGCAGTAAAATGCCCCCGCGCGTGTTGCAGACAGAGTATAGTTTCGAGAGTCTGTTGCGGTTTCGCTCTTCTGCGAGCCATTTGAATAAGTGAAATGTGGCCAGAGAGAAGACGAAGAGCCAGAAAAGATACCAAAGGTATATACCCTGGTTTGAGTTTGCGAAATAAGTGGGCGAAAAGTTGAGGTCGAAGGGGAAATATTTCGTGAAGTACGGCCCAAGGTAAAAACTGAGGAAATCTCCGGTGAAATAGCGATGAAATACTGCATCATAGTAAACGTTTACGGACAGGATAACGAGCAAGCCGACGAAAAGGAAGGGAATCATGAGTCTCATGAATCTGTCGCCTACGAATTGGGAGGTACTACGTTTTGCTAAAGAAAAGTAGACTGCGATACCTGAAACCGCGAAGAATAAAGGCATGATCCAACCAGAAACGAAGATGTCGAACAGAGTAAACCCCAAGTCAAGAGTCTGGTTCATAATATGCCATGAAGGAGGGGCGAAAGGCCTGCTACTATGAAACAAAAAAATCATGCCCATGGCAAGAACTCTGACCCAATCAAGCCAGAGCATTCTTGCAGACATTATTGCCCGGGGTTTGTCAGCGGTTACCATTGCTCACACTCAAACAATAATGTTAAGTTTTTATTTGGATAAAAGTTTTGGCTCAAGGGGTACGTCTTCGTCAGCCGAAAGGATAGCGCTCTTTTCAAAGGCAAATACTAACGATATGATGATTTATATAATATTAACAACCGCAGACTTGACAGAGCCCAATCCCAGACAAGTATTTATAGCAAAAAATTCTAACATATAATTGAGATTGCTTCATTGGGGGTGAATATTCGATATGGAGAAAACAGAGAAAGGGCCGTTAGATGTCGTGAAGACGTGTGGGGTCAATTAACATGAGAAAGCTCATTGTAAGCACATTTGTAACGCTTGACGGCGTTATGCAAGCACCAGGAGGACCGGAGGAAGATCCGACCGGCGGTTTCACCTACGGCGGATGGACGGTCAATTACTGGGACGACATGATGGGGCAAGTCATGGGCGGATATATGGCAAAGCCGTTTGAATTATTATTGGGCAGGAAGACGTATGAAATCTTCGCGGCACACTGGCCAAACATTAAAGATGACCCGGTTGCCGACAAATTGAACAGCATCAAGAAGTATGTTGTCTCCGGAACGCTTGATGAAGTGAAGTGGAATAATTCTACACTGATAATGGGAAACGTGGTGCAGGCAATCAGAAATCTCAAGGAACAAAAAGGGCCCGAACTCCAGGTGCACGGCAGCAGCAATCTTATTCAAACCCTGCTTAAACACGATCTTATCGACGAATTTCGGTTATGGATTTTCCCGGTTACTATAGGGAAGGGAAAAAGGCTATTTGGCGAAGGAACACAACCGGCCAATCTCAAGCTTATCGATAGCAAAACTTCTACCACTGGTGTCATCATCGCGACCTATGAACCCGCCGGAAAGCTCAAGACCGGATCGTTTGCGCTTGATAATCCAAATGTTGCGGAAATTAAAAGACGCAAACGGCTTGCCGATGAGAGCAAAGATTAGAGAACTTATAGGAGTAAAATTATGGCAACCAGGGTTTGTGATTCGTGAGGAATGGTATTATAAAAATTTCTGATACTTCATATTAATGGTTCTATAATAAAAAGTGACTTTAAGACATCAATTTTTTTCCATCCCTAAGCGTTTCAAATCTTCTGGCATTTTTTCAATAGCATATCTCAGCGCCGTTCGCGGCATTTCATTTTTGTTTTTCATTACATATTCAAACACTTCTTCCCGATGTTTCCTGCTTGCTTCCTTAAGCATCCAACCATATCCTTTTTGGACTAAATCGTCCTTATCTTTCAATAAGCCGTCTGCGATTTCAAAAATATCGTCTAAGAATTTTCCTTTTCTGGCAGGCAAGATCAATGTTACTGCCGAGGCACGCCTTAGCCATCGGTTATTTGATTTTGTCCAGGCTTTGAGATTTTCAATATATTGGGGGAATAGTTCTACAAAGGAGCCTATTGCATGATTACACAGAGTATCGCATTTAGCCCAATTATTTACGTATTTGATAAGCCAGGTTTCAAAAACCCTAAAGTCGGTTGGTTCATAATCGTTGTGCAGCCAGTATGCCCATTCAAATGCAATAAAAGCCTCTTCACCATAATCTGTTTGTAAAAGTTGTTCACATAGAGAGAATATCTCATTTTTACTTTTGGATTTTATATCCTCGAAATATTTCTTTGCAATTTTCCTCACGATCGATGTCTTAACACCAAAAAACTTTACTTCTTCTTTGAAAAACGAGCGGGCACTGATTTTAGTGGCTTCATCCACATGCTCCTTTAAATCGTTTCTTATCTCAGATATTGTATTTCCATCCATAAAAATATTTAAGTCAAAAGATGCTTCTTTTCCTTCATATGGTTTGTTAGTTTCAAGCTTTTCAACATTCACAGTAATCATCACAATCCTCCAGTAAGAACAGCGTTTCTATCATGCAACAATACAACAAACATTACCGGGTAATCCAAAAGGTTATACATCAACTTCTAGCTTGATCGGACCTACTGAAAGACTAAATACTTATTAATAGTACCCCAGTAATTAATATAATTGAGTGGATTCGAAATAAGTGATAGATTTATTGAATGTGTAATTTGGAGAATTCACACAAATAAAATGAGGTCTGAACAATGGACGTTTTAGAAGCATTGCGAACCAGAAGATCAATAAGAAAATATACAAAAGAAGAAATACCGGAAGTTGACATTAGAAAAATTATTACTGCTGCAATGAGTGGACCATCAGCAGCTAACTCCCAACCATGGCATTTCATAATTGTAAAAAGTAAATCCATCCTTAATGAAATACCAAAAGCAAGCCCTTATGCCCAAATGGCAAAAGATGCAGCTGTTGCCATTGTTGTATGTGGAGATCCAACCCGAGATAAAGTTCCTCTATTCTGGCAGCAAGATTGCAGCATTGCAGCACAGAATATACTTTTAGCTGCCCACTCACTGGGCTACGGAGCAGTATGGACTGGAGCTTATCCGCTGGAGAGCCAATATAAGAATTTACAGAAACTCCTGGGTATCCCATCAAATATCTTTCCACTTGCTGTTATTCCTATCGGTAAACCTGCTGAGAAAAAAGAAAGCGATAAACCATATCTGGAGGATCGCGTTCATTTGGATACATGGTGAATATTCCTGTCTCACTTGTTAGAGTGTGATTTGCATATTGCCCCTGAGCATCAGGGTTTGATGGCGACTGCGAAGTCTTTACGATGTGCGATTTCAATACAGTCATATACTTCATCCTCTTCAACAGGTGACGGCGCCGCTCAATCGCTGCGGAGGCTGCTGCTGCCTTGTCCTTAGATCCCGGAGAGCAAGATCATAAAGAAAATCACACACGAATATTAATATAACTTTAATTATAGAATTAATTATTTTAATTACAGTACTCCAGATCTTGCCCTTCCTGATTTATAGCATCGATAAATTGTTCGCCAAATTGGGCCTCTTCAGGATACCTGAAAAAGCTCTTTTGGCCACTACGTTCATTTTTGGGATAGTTGGTTCTATCGCTGCAATGATGATCTTCAAGCATAAAACAAGAAAAACCTCTTTCCGGCATAATTTCGCAGTAATTGCGTTCTTAAGAATCATTGTGCTGGTTTCTTTGGGTTTGATCTTTATGACTATACCCAACAGTTCTGCTGTGGAGAACTTTATTCAAACTCTACATTCACTTTTTTCGTAACTGTGGTAGTAATCTGAGAAAATGGAAAGCAGTCCTAACACTTCCTGGCCTCTCTGAAAAGCCCAAGGTCATCGAAAAAATGCTTCCATGCTTTATGATCGTTATCAGGAGGATATCTCCAGGAAGTTATCTCCCATCATTCTGGACTCCACTGAATCCAGGAAACTTGAGGCAAAGGATAGACTCCTTTAGGAAAGGATTAACATGGGAAAAGTAATCCATTATGCATAAAACGGTAGTGTCCATAACATTAGACTCCCTCCTCCCCTTAAACCCGCCAGCTCAAATCCATAAAGCACACCCAAGCCCCCCAACTCATCCTCGCAGGCGCAGGCAAGACCACGACCATCACCGCCAAGATCGCATACATGGTCGCCCAAATTGAACCACAGGCACATCGGCGCGCTTATGCTTGCATTGCCTGAGGATGCGGATAGGTGCGCTTGAGGGCATCAAAAGGCAGCAGTGGGAATTCAGCCAGTACACGGGGAGAGGGGAAGTCAAGTGATTTGGGCGAGGATAGTTGTCAGGTCTTAAGATAAAATCAAATCATTCACTTCTTATTTTTTTAGCAACCATGCGTTATAAAAATCTAAAACTCGCCTATCGTCCTCTGAAACGGGTCATCTACTGCATTGGTCAGCACCTTGAAGTTATTCTTTATTCTGTTCATCATATTCGCCCTGAAATCCACATCAGGAAACAAATATTCAGCATTCTTGATTACCTTCACCATTGTCAAATCAAAAAGTCCTATGTCTTTCAATTCAAGGGTACTCTGAGAGATTTTTCGCTGCCAGATAGAAGTATTCACACGAATGCCTGTATATTTCCAGATATTCTATCGCTATTTTTGGATTTACACGTTTATCCCATTCCTTGATCTCGATTCCCACAATATAGAACCGCTCAGATTGTTTATAAACTGCAATAATGTCAGCTAGATTGCAGACACTTTCCCGACAGATGAAGGGCTTGAGATGCATCTCGGATGTGTGGAAAACAGGGATGCCGTGTTGAGTGATGGCGTTCACTATCACATGGGAGTTTATGGTCGTTCCGAAACTGGAGAAATACATCAGATATTGGAGGGAGGCTCACTGGATAAGGTTGAGGTAAGGGATGTGAAAGTGTTCCCGAAACTAAATGAAAGATTTAAGTTTGTTAAAATTGAAGATGCTATAGGAAATAACCTTCATTGGGAGCATGATAAAGTATGGGAGATAAAAAAATATATTGCATAGATTGTAACAAAGATTTCATTTTCACAGAAGGTGAGCAACTGTTCTTTGAAGAGAAGGGATACAGTGAACCAATTAGGTGCAAGGACTGTCGGAGTAAGAGAAAAGGTGAAAAAAGAACCACTACCTTTAGACGATAATTAATATGTGAGTCATGCTTTCTTTCGATATAACTGAAAAGCGTCCCAGAATAAACATATTCAAAATCAGCGGTGCCTACTATTTCAAGCACTTCTTCGATGACCCTGAACTATTCAGGGAACTTGAACCATACTATGAAAAGGCAAGTTACAGGTTCAAAATGGCAACGGCAGGGGAGAGAAAATCAGAAATATGGCGAGCTTCTGAAGAACTCGATAGAGAGTTATCCACTACGCGATAAGATAGTTCTCGTAATGAAGGATATGCTGTGGGTTGAGCAAGCTTTGGTTATGGGCGCTAAAAAACAGGAGCATCAGTAGCAGCATATTTACAAATCAGTGTGCATAGCCGACAGTATCTTAGTAAAACTTATATATTATAATAATAAATTAATGATAAGGCAACGGAATGTTGTCAGGGTATGAAAATATGGCGAAAACAAGAAGTAAGAAAATAATGGAAACAAGAAGTTTTGTTTTAAGAGCAAAGAACGGTAAAGAGACTGGAGTATTTTCAGGAAGTCAGCCACGACAAGCAGCATTGAAAGCAGCCAACCGCAGCAAAGGAACAAAATCAAATCCTGCCGAAATAAGGCTGAGGGAAAGAGGAACGAAGAAAGTCCATATATTTAAAGGATGGAAAGTGCTTGTTTCTGCACCTAAAAATAAACCATCCTGGATGCCTGCAAAGATCAATAAACCCAATGTGAAGAAAGCAGGCGTTGAAAAACTAAAGAAAATTTAGATTGACTTATAGATATCAATCCAGATTGAGAACGGGAGTAAAGAATATTGTTGAAAATAATTAAAACTCCCCAACCGTTCTCTGGAACGGTCATCCTCTGCATTAGTCGGCACTTTGTCATCTTCAAGCCGTCTGCGAAATTAAGCATATTTTTTATGCTTATTAGGCTATGAGTTGGTAAACGTGGCTAAAAGGATTGTTAACGGAAAGAATTTCATAATAAAAGTATCGTTTATTACTGTAATCTTTGGAATAATTACCCTTTTAGTTACCCTACTCATGGATGTCCCAATAAGTATTATAAATATGATTCTATATATATATTTAACTTTTTATTTGGGAGTACTTGGTGGTTTTTTTATTATAAACTATATTAAAAGCTAATTTTTACGATTCTGTTAGGATATTGTAGAATGAAAAGGGTTGTTAAACATCGCAGGATGAGGGTCTATTTCAGGGATTGGAAAAGTATATTTAATTACATAAAGGTACGTAAATCTTTTGCTTAATAACCTTTTTTTACCGGGTGTTTTTGCACAATACAGGCATGTTTAAATACCTTAAATTAGATAGATTTTTAGTATGGGTAATTCCCGCCCAATTCATAGAAATCTCTATTGGGTAACTCGATTAAAATATTGAATTCTTGAAAGATAAGAAATATAAATAAGTTAATAGCACTTTATAATTATGAATAATAGTACCATAAAATTAGGTTTTTACTCGGCACTCATAGCCTTTATAGCAAGTGTTGGATTTGATGTTGCCCAAATTCTACAACTTGTTGGTTATTTTAAATTTCCTTTGGATGGAATTCTTATATATGGATTTTCTCTTTTAATCCCGATACCATTTATCCTTGCCATGCTTGCGCTACACTATTCAGTATCTGACGATATGAAAATTTGGACTCACGCAGCCCTTCTTTTTACCGTTATGTATGCATTGTATGTTACTTTGAATTATATTGTTCAATTGGCGACTGTAATCCCAATGACTCTTCGAGGAGCTTTCGATGAGGTTCGCATACTTGACCAAACACCACATTCTCTTTTCTGGGACATTGATGCATTAGGGTATATTTTCATGGGCTTGGCAACATTATTTGCAGTGCCAGTGTTTGAAAAGAAAGGGCTTGAACTGTGGACAAGACGATTTTTTTTAGCTAACGCACTGATTACTCCTTTGATTGCGCTTGTATATTTTTATCCGACTTTTTCCATTGCTTTATTGCTTTTGGGTTCACCTTGGATGATAACAGCTTCGGGGTCAATGATGTTATTAGCACTCTACTTTAAACAGAAAATAATTTCTCCATAAGTGCAGTCATTGGGGCATCAGTTAAGGAACACGACTTAACCTGCATCCCCGGTTTCTTCTAAATACCTGCCGAGCTCCGGTACCGACGCTGCGGTGGACACAAAGGGTCTATACGATTAATAATTGGGCAAGACATATCCAACTATCCCGACCCACTGAAAAGCGCCCATTTTATCATAATTATATAAAAGTTAAAAATATTATTCTTCTGGAGTTTCGAACGAAGCCAAATATTCCTCGTATGTTTCATATGGTCTTATTTCATATACAATCCTTGTATCTTTTTGTTCTTTCTTTCCAGAACCAGAACTCCTTGAAATCCATCCACTTTTCTGTTTCTTCTTTTCTCCAGTTGATTTCTGGTGTTTTGAAGATGTTTGTCCTTTGTCGCTCATAATTTACTTTCTATAACATGTTTGGTTTGCGAAGCTATAAAAGAATATCTTGAAAAAGAAAAAACTGAGTAGAAAGGGATTAGATGTAATCTTCGAGCTGGAATGTATCATCGCCGTATCATCGCCGACTCTGGGAAAATGAAAAGAATAGATGAGGCCGGTATATTATTTTTCTCTGGAACTGAGAGCCAAGGGTTCTGTCAGGGCTTGGGAACAACACCAGAGGCAAGCATTGGTAATATGGATTGGAGAAAATGCGCCATATAGCATTAAATCAATCGGCTTGAGCAAAAACAGGTGGATGTCTCATTTAATTGCTACCAATATACAAATGGAATACAAAATGCTGGAAATGTGCGGAGATTACTCCACATATCACTTACGATTTCGATTGTGAAGTAAGTCATCATATTGGGAGTTTGCCACTTCTGGATAAGAAATTAATGGAACTATACCCACACATCAAACGAATATATAGCCAAACATTGCAACAAGAAGTAATTGCAAATACATGTATTCATTGTGGCGGATTACAGGGTAATTTCTTCATTATGGAAGAATTGATGGATATAGGGTCGTCGGGGGAAGTGTTGAAAATAGATAAATGGATTTAAATTAAAAAATTACTGAGCACCATTCTTTCCGGACTCTGGATTTATACTTGCATTCTGGATTATTAGCCAATTGTTATCCCCTTCAACCTTAATCCCGCATATCTGAACTGCCCTGCGAACATCCTCGATTTTCAGCACAGGAGTATCCAGATATTTTTCGGTCGCCATCATGGGAATTCTACTATAATTCAGTCCCATTGCAGGAATTTTATTGAATTTATAGAAATTCTTGACAGCCTTTATAATACCGATTTTCGTCCAGTTCGCCATACTCCCGTCAAAGGAGGATACAAGCCCCTCGATTTGTTTGACATATCTCAATTCCCATGGGGGAACCCTATTTATGAAATCTTCCCTCGCCTCATTGATTAAGAAGGAAGGCGTTTTGCCCGTATATTCACAATACTTGAGCAGACCATACATGTAGGTAGCTGCGGTGGAAGGTTTCAGGCTGTTTAACCAATCATCACAAACTTTATCATCCTTTAGGTGCTCAGTAGCTATCATTTTATGTCCCGCTTAAAATAACTGTATAAAGCACTGTATGAATTCTTGTATTTAAGCATTTTCAATATGTACATAAAGGTTATTAACTTCCAAAGATAATCCGTAGAATATTGACAGAACATAAAACGAGACCCCCAAGGCTTGTCGCATGGGAGCTTACGAACGCATGCAACCTGGCATGCATCCATTGCCGGGCATCTGCAATAAGAGATCCAGCGCCTGATGAATTATCTACCGCTGAGGCCAGGCATTTTGTAGATGAACTGGTAGAATACAAACCCATTATAATCCTGACGGGAGGAGAACCGCTGCTTCGGGCTGACGTTTTCGATATCGCAAGGTATGCCTCGGGGCACGGCCTGCGCGTCGTGCTCGCCACCAACGGTACGCTCCTTACTCCCGATATTGCCCGCAGGTTGAAAGAAGTCGGAATTCAGCGGGTGAGCATCAGCATCGATGGTTCAAATGCGGCTACGCATGACACATTCAGGGGTGAACCCGGAGCATTTGAAGGTGCGCTTCGCGGAATAGATATTTTGAAAAATGAAGGCATCAGTTTCCAGATCAATACCACGATCACAAAAAGGAACCTTGCGGAGATCCCGCACATATACGACCTTGCTCTTGAACTGGGGGCATCCGCCCTCCATATATTTTTACTTGTTCCAACAGGAAGAGGAGAAGATATCGAAGAGGATGAGATCCCGCCAGAGGAGTACGAACGTGTGCTCAACTGGTTCTACGACATGAGCAAAAATTCGCGTATCCAGTTAAAAGCCACATGCGCCCCGCACTATTTCAGGATCATGCGCCAGCGCGCCAAAGCTGAGGGCATCAGGATAACGCAGGAAACGCACGGATTTGAGGCGATGACGAAGGGATGTCTTGGCGGCTCGGCGTTCTGTTTCGTTTCAAGCAGAGGCGATGTATACCCATGCGGATACCTTCCTGCGCTTGCCGGAAATATACGGGAGCGCCCTTTCAAGATGATCTGGGAAAAGTCAGCGGTCTTCAACGACCTGCGCGACCCCGGCAGGCTCAAAGGGAAATGCGGGAAATGCGAGTACCGCACCGTTTGTGGGGGATGCAGGGCTCGTGCCTACGCAGCGACAGGAGATTATCTCGATGAAGAGCCTTATTGTATCTATGTCCCGGTGACAGCATGATCTCGCTTGATGAAACCGATAAGAAGATATTGAACGCGGTCCAGCTTGATTTCCCGCTGGTGCACAGGCCTTTCAAGGAATTTGGCGAGAGCATCGGACTGGATGAAGCCGAGGTGATAAGACGCATCAAGCGGCTTCAGGAAGAGGGCGCTATCAGGCGCATCGGCCCGATAATCAGCACTAAGAAGACGGGGGGCGTGAGTACGCTGGTCGCGGTAAAGGTTCCGGAGGAGAGGATCGAAGAAGTGGCCGGCATTATAAACCAGTATGATGAGGTATCCCATAACTATCTTCGACCGGCGAATTACAATATCTGGTTCACTCTTTCAGCGGAAAGTAAAGAACGAATGGCGGAGATTTTATCGGAGATTGCCGAGAAAACCGGATGCGAGGTCAGGAATTTGCCTACGAAGAGGCTGTTCAAGATAGGGGTCAAGTTCAATATTAGATGATATAGTTCAAACGTTGTTGATAAATAAAACCGCAATAGTTATAGCAGGAAAAACCAATAACCTGAAAAATTATGGCAAAAAAGAAGCGCAAACCTGAGCCCCCGAAAAAATCTAACCTTACTTTTATATACGCGGGAATTGCAGTGCTCATAATCGCGGTGCTGGCCATATATTTGTCTGCCGCTCCTGGGAACCCAGGGAAACTCCCTGCAGAAGGGAAATTCATCAAACTGGATAAACCGAGCACATATGAACCTGGAAAGGTAAAAATAACCGAATTTTTAAAATTCAATTGCGGACATTGTTATGCGCTCAATCAGCAATTGCCGGATATAAAACAAAAGTACGGCGACAAGCTGGAGATCACCTACAAACCCATGCTCTGGAGGTCAGTGCCCGGAGATGTGCCTTTTAGAAAAAGCATAGAGGCATATATCCTGGCTGAGAGGATGGGTAAAGGCGAAGAGATGAAAAATGCGCTCTTCAACGCAGAATTTGTCGAAAAGAAAGACATCACAAGTGAGATCGTCCTTGGGGATATAGGCACAAGCGTAGGTCTTGGCAATGATTTTATCGCTGCATTGAATAGAGGGGATGCAAAGGACGAAGCCGACGCAGATATCGCACTCGCCGAGAGTTTCCAGGTTGACGAAACGCCAACAGTGATCATAAACGGAAACTTGAAGGTCAACCCTTCCGTGACAAATGAAGATATGACGGCGATGACACAAAACCTGATCACTGTGATTGGTTCGCTGCTGGGTTAAATTATTCCCGCGTACATCAAAAGTGCAATTACGATCAATGTCACTCCAGTAATCAGCCGCATTGCAGACCTTCTTTCTTTCCTGAACTTTTCCACTTTTTCCGGGTTAAGGCCGAAAGCGATCGCTGCGCCCAGGATGAACACCGGCAGCACCACCCCGAGGTTGTAGGCTGCAAGATATAATAATCCCGCGCCCTTGCCGCTCCTGACCATGTCCAGTATCACGAAATACACCGCTCCGACGCAGGGTGCTTTTATCAGAGAGAAAAGGGCTCCTATGAAGAAGGATGCCGGAAGGCTTACCTTCTTTGTCACGCTCTCTGTAAGGCGGATGAAAACTTTCGGGGTATAGAAAGAAGATTCCGTGTTTTTTCTCATGTGCCAGGCATCGTATACATGCCATATCCCCAAAAGACCGATCAGCACTACCAGGAAGCTCCGGATTGTTGTTTGCAGGGATGGCGACTGTTCAAGAATACTGAGAAGACCTATTCCCACTATCAAATATGTGACAAAGATGCCCAGGCTGAACATCATGACAATCAGGATAACATTTCGCCGTTTCCCGGTTGTGGCAAGTGTTACCGTAGCTATGAAAGCCAGTATGGCGAGAAGACACGGGTTAAATCCTGCAAAGAGGCCCACAACCAGAACAGATGGCACTGAGAGGGTGATTTTTTTCTCCCCCGAAATACCTGTTGTTGGAGGTAAAACGATGGCGGTGTCAATTGCTTCTCTCAAGCGCATCTCAAGTTGTGAAGTATTTCCGCCATAATCCCCGTACGAAATGAGCTTTTTACCATTAATGACAACTGACGGAACACCGGGGAGCTGGTAATTTTTCGCAAGGAGAAGTCCTTCGTCCGTAAGCACATTATATTTTGAAAAATTGACCCTATCGCCATAGGACTTCAACACGCGGTCGATCACAGGCGCTGCTTTTGCGCATTTCTGGCAGCCAGGGTCGTAGAAGTATTCCACGCTCACAGTGGTGTTCAATGTTTTAGTTCCTACCTGCATAGGCGATATGACTTCAGCCGAAGCATTGGTGGCCCCAGAGACGTTTTCGCCTTCTCTCTCAAGCATGATTTTCTTGAAGGTTTCATAGGTTTTTCCATCTTGAGAGACCGTTGCATTGAGATAATACTCGCCTGGCTTCAGGGCAGAGCATTCTTCGCAGGACGGGGTCTTGAAATCAAAAATGAAAAAATTATCCCCTTTTTTCAGGTTCACCTGCCTGGTTTCGCTCAGTAATGCCCTGTCAAAAACGTTTTTTATCCCCGATACCTGGAGATTTGCTTTTCCATCTGTTGTAGAATTAAAATCCACCTGCACTATAAGACTCTCATTCGAGAGGTAAACGTTTTTTTCAGTCGATATGGAGAGGATCTTTCTTACAGAATCCGGCTGGATGCTGTAATTTGAAAATGTGCCGCATACCTGGGTCAGAGTATTCTCCCTGTAAAGCCCCGGATTATTCTGACCCACTGTTCCGACCATGATATTCGTAATCCAGAAATATTCAGGGATATCGTGAATCTCGACCACCCCTTCTATGCATACCTTTTTTCCCTCGAAGGCTCCCGTGTTTGAGAACAGTTCCGAAGGCGTGGTCTGTTTGTACGGGGAACTCCCGATGCATCCAAGAACTGCGAAAAGGACCAGGATAAGAATTATGGGTGAATATTTCTTGATATGCCTGAGTGCTTTCGTCATTTCTTATTTTTTGATAAATTTCCAGAGGAAATTTCTGAACTCCTTTTCTTTGACCTCTAATATCTGATTATTTTCCAGAATTTGGTATCCTTCTTTGATGCTCAAACCCACATGCTTCCCGAGACCGCATTTTGGAACCTCGGATTGCAGGAGTTTTCTTGCCTCGGTATATTTTCTCTGGATCTCCACCATATATTTTCCATTCCTGATATATACATTGGAAAAGGTATTTGAGTTCTTGTACTTGGATTTGAACGCAACGGCATGTTCTCCTGCCCAAACCTGCGGACCTGTGTGTTTCTTGACCTGCGGAAGCACTGCCGACTCAATTTCAAATAAAATAATAGCCTTTTTATCAGCCCATGCACCGCTATTATACACGCGGAATCCGTATCTTTCAAGCATCTCCTGGACCGATTCCTCCATTTTATGAAGCTGCGGGAACAATACGTCATCCACGATATCCGGTGTTGTGAATTCTATGGCTATCAAAGATGTGCCCCTCGCATTAAAAACGTCCCTGAAACCCGTATCATCGGGAGGGACGAGAACCGCGATATTAAAATAGTTTTCTCCAGGCTGTTCAAGGAATTCACAGGCTCTATCCATGAAAACGCACAGGTTATCAAGGGATAATGCGGCCGCGACATTTCTCGCCGGATCCGTTGGATCTACTACGACCAACGGGTCCTGATGAGCAATGCTGCCATGCTTTTCTATGTCAATGGTCATCCCGGGTTTCCATTGGCAGGAAGCTTCCAAAACTGCCATTAACGAGCCGTAATTAATTATTAGCAGTTCAGCAAGATAACCTGAAAAACCGTGGGTCTTCAGCTCGGAACCATATACACCACATCCTTTCAGGAACTGCTTCAGCAGCAGTACATCGTCCTCAAGCCCTTTTATCCCGGACAGAACGTAATTGTTGTGGAAAGGCGTCCTGTCCACGGCTGATTTTATCTCCGCTGCGCTCGAAACCCCAAATGCCGGGACAAGATCGACCTCGAAGCCGTCGAACACTGCATTGATATAAGGATGCTCTGCGTATCTCTCCTCGCTTTTCTGCGCTTTCTCTGCAATTTTGCGCGCCACATAAAGCCCTTTCTCTTCAAGATACTCTCTTGATGCATCGGGCGGGAACATGATAAAAATATCGAGGTCATGCCCCCCCGAAAGCCACGTCCCGCGCGCGGATGAACCCACAAGCCTGCCACTTATGCTTAACCCTTCTTTTCTGCCAATATCATTGATCCTGCCAATTATGTCCTCCGCAAGGGCCTGGAGCCTCTCCTTTTCTTCGTTAGCGGGTTTGATCCTCGATAGTACTGAGGCCCGGATTCTGTCAAGGTCTTTCATCATTCATTTTCCTGGTCATTAAAGATACCTGTTAAGATATTGAATGCTTTGATTCTGTTCATCATTACTATATATTATTATACTATAAAAATAGTCTATATTTTCAGCCCGTTGCAGTAAATTCCCCGATCCAGATTATTGGCGATCACTTTCATTCAGATTCTTATAATTTGTTTTGATCACCCGTGGTTCAGGGAAATCTTGATAAGAGCGGATCCAAAGGCTTGGCTATGAATAGCTAATATACTCCAGCAGTTCACTCTTTATCCCCGTCCTTTTCGCAGCATCCTCTTTGTCTTTATAAGGTCTCCCTATCAGGATCTTCCCTGCCTGTTTCTTCCCAACACCGGGAATTTGCTCAATGATCTTCAGCTGCGCCCGATTGATATTCACAGGCACGGGTATACCGGTTATCGACCTGAATCCATGGTCTGTCACCATTATGTCGAAGAACCTGTCCAATTCTACCTGCGCCGGGATGCCCACGAGAAGAGGGTAAGTCCCGAACTGCCGACCATATGTGATCTTATCAAAAATTTCGGTTCTCACATCCCGCAGGATCGTTCCAACGGGTACCAGCTTTCGAAGCATTGGCAGGTCTATCTCATTTCGCATTTTTTCCTTGTAGCTCAGGAACAATTCCTTGTGCTTTACCACGAGTTCTTCATGCCCGTACATGGGCGTCCCCGAAAAGGTCATCACCTGCCTGATATTCACGCGGCGTATCATGAGACCGCTCTCAAGAACTTTTTTCAGGAACTCAAAGTTGAGCTCGAATGTCTTTTTTGTCTCCCCCTTTAACCCATGCACAAAATTAATACCCGGCAAAAGTTCAGGAAGGCCGCTCTCTCCCCGCGCAGCACCCACTTCATTCAAGAGCTTTATGGCCTCGAATACCTCCTCTGGTTGAGCTTTCAGATCGTTCTCCTTTATAACTTCCGGGTCCGCGCTTTCCATACCCAGTGCAGCCACATCTCCTGATGTGTGATATTTCACAATGGTCTTTGCGATCCTCCGTGATTCCTCCGGATATCTTGCCAGTGTCACAGGGTTTGCATTGTCCATGTGTAGCACTTTGAGCTCCGGCGCCGCATTTCGTATCCCCTTATATAGTACCTCGATGGCAATCGGGTCGGGAATACCATCTTTTGCCCTGTACATGAAGAGGTCAGGCTGCCTTCCTATCCTGAAATACCTGGCCCCCTGCTCATATAGTGCAGACACCTCCTTAATTACCTCTTTTATCTCGCGGTAATCTGGTTTGCCGTAGAAGGGCTCTGTGCAAAAAGAACAATGGGAATGGCGAGGACAACCACGATATGTCTCAAGCTCGCACATGATATATGGATAATCCGGGTGCTGCCGGATTATGAACGCTCCCTTTTCGCCCCATCTTGCGATCTCTGCTGTGCTCCTCATCCTGTGCTGTATGGAATCCGGGTCTTTCATGTTATCCAGCAGATCGTAAACGAATGACTCCACATCCTTTCTTGCAGTGATGATCCCGGGCATTGCCAGCTCTCTTGCCGAAGTTCCGCCCTCCTCCCCGAAACCCAGCCTGATAGGCCCTCCAAGTATCTTTACTCCATCCAGATGCGATAGCTCCTGGATCTCGCTCCTTGTTATCGGATTGGCTCTCAGGTATTTCCCGGGCACGGTCATGCCCGCCACGATTACGATCATATCAAACCGGAGCTTCTCCCTGTGCTGGCGCATCCAGTCAATGGTGCGATAAAAGACATGATCCTGCTTTACCCCTTTTTCAACCAGTGCACCTGCAATATAC
This sequence comes from Candidatus Methanoperedens sp., assembly GCA_027460535.1. Taxonomy (NCBI): domain Archaea; kingdom Methanobacteriati; phylum Methanobacteriota; class Methanomicrobia; order Methanosarcinales; family Candidatus Methanoperedentaceae; genus Candidatus Methanoperedens; species Candidatus Methanoperedens sp. The sequence continues at coordinate 118,873 of JAPZAR010000022.1, read as the reverse complement.
CTTGGATACGGCGAGATGTAAGGCGGTACACCCAGGCATGCCGGTTCATCTACATAACCATCAATGATCAGGACTCGCATGGGTATCTTTATCAGCTCCGGTTTTAATTAAGTGTTCCTATGACCGACATTTTTGAGCTTGCATACAGCGCGCTTGATTATGCAAAGAAAGCGGGGGCTGATGAGGCTGAAATTTATTGCATCAAGGGGAGATCTGTAACTATCGATGTGCACAGGGATGAAATTGACCTGGCGAAGGAGAGTCTTCTCCAGGGGATCGGGATCAGGGTTATCGTGAACGGTGCTGTAGGATTTTCAAGTACAAATGATCCTGAACATTTGAATGACGCCTGTGTACTTGCAGTTAAATCAGCAAAGGTAAGGAATTTCGACCCGGATTGGTCAGGGCTTCCTGAGAAGAAAAGACTGCCTGCCGTAAAGGACGTTTTTGACAGAAGGATTGCTGATATTGATATAGAGTCGTGCATCGATTTTACCATGGATATGATCGATGGGGCAAAGTCCGTTCATCACGTGGAGCCGACTTCAGGGCACCTTGTCTGTGCATCTTCGGAAAATCTCATCATTAATTCCCACGGTGTCGAGATAGACCAGAAAGATTCCATTTCAGAAGCTTCAATAGACACAATCGCAAAGAGCGCTTCGATATCAACTGCTTCGGAATTTGACGTATCAAGGAAACTTGATATCGATTTTTACAGGATTGGAGAAAAAGCATCAAGTCTCGCTTCTCGGTCGCAAAATGGCATTCCTACAGAATCGCGAGATACGGTCGTGCTGCTTGAACCTCTTGCCTTTGCTGATATTCTTGAGAACACGCTCATTTCATCGCTGAACGCTGACAATGTGCAGAAAGGACGTTCGGCATTGATCGGAAAAATGGGTAGCAATATCGCAGCGGGTGAACTTTCTATTATTGACGATGGTACATTTCCGGGAGGCATCGGAACTGCTGCTTCCGATGATGAGGGTACGCCTTCAAAAAGGAACCGGGTTATAACAAAAGGTGTGCTGTCCAGTTTCCTTTATGATTGTTATACTGCGGGGAAGGAGAAGAAAGAAAGTACCGGTAATGCGGTCAGGGGGTCTTTCACTTCTACGCCTTCGGTTGGGATACGCAACCTGATAATTGAGCATCCGTCTTTCGATATTATTGCCGATAGCCGGGATGGCGTTGTAGTGAATACGGTAATTGGGGCGCATACAGCAAATCCCATTTCGGGCGATTTTTCAGTCGAGGCACGGAATTCGTTCCTGATAAAGAATGGCGAGATCCATTCGCCGATAAAGTCAATGATGATCTCCGGGAACATATTCGATGTGCTTCAGGGCATAGACGGAATTGGAAAGGATGTCCGAAAAGTGGGGAATATTATTACACCCACGGTTAGAGTATCAAGAATGAAGATCATAGGCTGATTTCAGCCTTTGATGAACTCTTCCAGTTCCTGGCGCGCCTCTCCCTCTCGCATCTGCTGCGGAGGGTGCTTCATGAAATATGCTGATGCTGGTATTACCGGTCCGCCGATCTTTCTATCAAGTGCGATTTTCGCAACGCGGATGGCATCCACCACAACGCCGGCACTGTTCGGGCTGTCTTCAACTGAAAGTTTCAGATCGATGTAAGCCGGGACATCTCCAAAGAGCCTGAAATCGATCTTCAGGTGACATACCTTGTTATCGTTAAGGCAGTCAATGCAGCCGTTGGGGCCTGCATAAACGTAGGCATCATAGGGTATCTGCGAAGCCACTGATTCTGTCTTGGAGATCTTCTTGGATTTAAGCCTGGACTGGTCCGTCATGTTCCTGAAATCGGTATTACCCCCGATATTCAACTGGTAAGTGCTGTCTATTCTCGCTCCGCGGTCAAGTATCATCTGCGTCAATGTCCTGTGCACGATCGTTGCTCCTACGAGGCTTTTTATGTCGTCGCCTATCACAGGGAGTTTCGCTCTCTTGAATTTTTCCGCCCACTGCTTATCCGAAGCAATGAATACCGGGATGCAGTTTATGAAAGCGCATCCTGCCTCAAGTGCCTGCGAAGCATACCATTTGACCGCCTCTTCGGAACCTACCGGAAGGTAATTTATCAATATATCGGCTTTTGTTTTTTTCAAAACCGATGCAACGTCTACTGGTTTTTGTTTGTCATCCACAAGGAAATAATCTTTCATATGCGGTGCCACACCGTCCAGAACCTGACCTTTCATCACCGCAACATCCATCCCGGTTACATCGGAGAACTTTTTTGTACAATTAGGTTCTGAAAAAATAGCCTCGGATAGGTCCGTATCTACCTTCCTCTTATCAACATCAAATGCTGCAACAGGTTTTATGTCCGAGATAAGATATCCTCCCAGGGAATTATGCATCAGTCCAGGAACAAGTACGTCTGATTTTTTGACATCCCTATAGTAATTCAGTCCCTGTATCAAAGATGAAGCGCAATTACCTACACCTGCTAGTGCAATTCTAATCTCAGCCATGTTAATACCCTTCCAGTGATAACTTTTATCTGACTTAAAAGTTGTTATTTAAGTATTTTTTTAACGTATGCGATTCTCTGGAATACCGTAATAAATGAAAGGACAGCAACGAGAAGAATTGCCCAGCTGACCATGTTGAGAAATGCGCCGATTATTATTATTGATACCCTGACAGGCCTGTCTCCTATTCCCATTGCAGCGCTGGCACCCGTAGCCTATAACACGACTCAGACGAACATCATATCGTATGTTCAGACTTTCTTGCCGCTGCAAAGAATATTATTATTTATCCACTGATAACCTTTGGCGGTACATATTTTTTAATCTTTGCAGGAGTGTATCGGTTAATCTGGATAAGATCCGTGCTCTTAATAAGTTTGTATATCACCAATATTGGTGAGATTAGTATCAGTGTTATTATAAGAGTGGGAGTGGGTTTATTAAAAATTAGAAGTATCGTGTCTATGCTAAGAACCGTAGTAAAAATAAGCGCAACTGTCTGTACTGATTTAACAGAATTTATATCGATGGGGGAAACAGAATTGTAAATTGTAACAACTAATACACCTACCATAGTCAGCATGAAAAGATACCCTATACCTAGAAAATAGCTCTTGATAATTTCTTTTCCAGACATAGTCTTAATAGAAACCATATATAGAATTTATAGTTCTCCTTCTTTAAATAACTTATAGATGCTGTAAATACTGACAAGAGCAAGTATTATATAAAGAATTATCATAAACATCTCTGAAAAGGTTGTTAATATCATGATGAAAGGGGCTTCTTCAAAACCAAAAAATTTCGAGAAATATTTCAAAATCCATATTCCCGCCATAATTAGAATAATTGGGATAACATCCATTATTACGGATAAAGAGATAAGAGCCAATATTTCAGCCTTCTTTTTCAGAACAGCTCCAAATTGCATAGAGATACCTCTATAAACATAGGATTACTTACACTTTACCCCCATTTTAATGATATGTTATTATACAATCATTTTTAAATATCTCAACTATTTTCATAAAAAAAGTAGATAAAAATCTATAAGGTTTGGATCCGAAGTAGCGTTAGAATATCAACGTGCTTAAAAGTTATTATTTTAGCTTTATCTGACTTAAAAGTTGTTATTTAAGTATTTTTTTAACGTATGCGATTCTCTGGAAGACCGTGATAAATGAAAGTATGGCAACGAGAAGAATTGCCCAGCTGACCTTGTCGAGAAATGCCCCGATTATTATTATTGATACCCTGGCAGGCCTGTCTCCTATTCCCACTGAAGCGCTGGCACCCGCAGCCTCCGCGCGCGCTCTGGTGTAACTTACCATCAGGGAGCCAACGATCGCCAGGGTACCGATGAACCACTCAGGGAAAGGGGAGAAAACAGCAAGACCACCATACATCGCACCTATGATAACTCCGGAATCTGCAAACCTGTCGCACACGGAATCCAGGAACCCCCCGTATTTTGTTATCCTGTTATTTTCCCGTGCCACTGCCCCATCGAAAGCATCAAAAAAACCGCCTGCAAGAAGAACAATACCCGCGATCAAAACTTCGCCCCTTGCAAAGAAGACTGCTGACAAAAGGCTTAATGATAGACCTAAAAAGGTTATAGTGTTTGGATTTACCCCAATGATCTTTTTGGCAAGAGGTCTTAATAATGTCCTGATATACTCTTTTGTCGTATCGAGCATTGCCTTTTTATTGCCCTGCCGGATAATCAATATTGCCTCTGATTATTTCATCTCTGATTAACCATAACCACTTCGTTAAGGATTTCTATAGCGGTATTTATCATAGTTATGTTCTTGATTTTTTCCGTAAGAATATCTTTATCAATGTGTTCTTTCCATAAGCGCATGATTAAGGTATTGATAAGCATATAATTGAAATAAATTAATCTGTTAACATGGATCAGACTGATGTAAAGCTCTTGAAATCAACGCAGGATGGAATACCAATAGTATCTCTTCCGTTCAAACAAATAGCGCGGGAGATCGAAATCCCCGAGAACGAAGTTCTGGAAAGACTTGACAAACTTATTAAAGAAGGCGTGATCAGGCGTTTTGGCGCTTCAATAGGGCACAGGGCTGTCGGAATAACAGCAAATGCCATGTGCACATGGAATGTTCCTGACGAAAAAGTGGAAGAGGTCGGGGCAATAATGGCGGGTTTCCCGGAAGTCACCCATTGTTATGAACGCCCGCGCTTCCCGGGTTGGAAATATAACCTCTTTACCATGATCCACGCCTATTCGCGCGAAGAATGTGAAAAGGTCGCAAAGCAGATATCCATTGCAGCGGGGATCAGTGATTACAGCATACTATTCAGTGAAAGGGAGTTCAAGAAAACTGGCGTGAGGCTATGAAGAAATTTCTTCCTCTGATGCTTGACCTTTCGGGAAAAGAAGTGATCATTTTTGGAGGTGGAAACGTCGGTGAACGCAAGGCATTGCTTTTTTGTGATCATGCCAGAGTAACAGTTGTGAGCCGTGAATTCACTCCTTCATTGATCAGGCTTTCTGAGCAGGGTAAAATAAAACTGGTGAGGGTAGAAAACCTTGTTGAAAAGGACACGGCTCGCTACCTGGATAATGCTTTCATAGTCATCCCGGCGACGAACGATGCTGCCTTGAATGAGAAAATTGCCCAAATATCATGGCAGGAGGGCATGCTGGTAAACCGGGTTGATGATACAGGTGATATCATTGTTCCTTCTGTGATCAGGCGCGGGGATATCATAATAGGGATATCTACTCTTGGCCAGAGCCCTGCGCTTTCAAAGTATATCAGGCAGAGGATCGAAAAAGTAATAACTCCCGGATTTGAGCGGATGTCGCAGCTCCAAAACGAAATCCGTGAACTGCTGAAATTGAAGGTAGATGACCAGAAAAAACGCAGGGAGATATTGTGGAATATAATCAATGATAATGACGTATGGATCGCGCTTGAGGAATCGTATGAAAAAGCATATAAAGAAGCTTCAAAACATATAGGTAAGATAGAATGAGTGAAATATCAAGTATGCTTATTACGCATTCCAAAGCCACCATCGATGAGATGGAGGGCGCATGGCATGGCGGCATCGACCAGCTTTTGATCCGACTTAAATCCCATGAACTCGTTGAGGAATGTGCCGTACTTAAAACATGCAACCGTGTTGAAGTTTACGTGGTTTCTCCGAAAGGGAGCAAAGTTCTTTTTGAGTTCGCAAAGAGAATGAAAGTCTCATCCCGGATCGTGGATTTCCTTGACCATGAGGAATCACTCCGCCATCTTTTGCGCCTCACCTGCGGGCTTGAGTCAATGATAGTCGGCGAAGACCAGATACTCGGCCAGGTCAAAGAATTGTTCATAATGGCAAAAAAGGCGGGGGCTATTGGAAAAACCCTTGATACTGCATTCAATAAGGCTATCCAGGTGGGAAAGCGCGTTCGGAACGAAACCGGAATAAATAAAGGTTCTATATCCATCGGCTCTGCCGCGGTCGAACTTGCTGACCAGGGACTATGCGGTCTGGAGGGGAAGACGGTGATGGTCATAGGTGCAGGAGAAATGGGAACCCTCGTGGCAAAGGCCCTTGCAAACAAGAACATAAAAGTCATTTACGTAGCCAACAGGACATTTGATAAAGCAGAAGCCCTGGCATGCGAGCTGCAAGGCAAAGCTATCAGATATGAGTTGATGCAGGACTACATCCCGATATCGGATGTGGTTATAAGTGCCACTTCAGCACCGCATTTCGTCCTGACGCAGGAAATAATGTCAGGCATAATGGAAAAGAGAAAAAAAGAGATAATGCTTATCGATATAGGGAACCCTCGAAATATAGAGAGTACGGTGGGGGAAATACCGGATGTCAAGCTGCACAACATCGACGGCCTGAAAAGCATAAGCGAGGCGAACCTTGCAAAGCGAAGAGAAGAGGCAAAAAAAGCCGAACTCATAATCGAAGAAGAACTCGGCCTCCTCAAGAAGCAATACAAGCGCCAGCAGGCGGATAAGATCATCTCAGCGCTTTATTCAAAGGTAGAAGATATCCGGGAAAAAGAGCGCGAAGCGGCCATAAATAAACTCAAGTCCAGGCATACTATTGGGGATATTGAGAGAGAGGTTCTGGATGACATGACGCATTCTTTTGCCAACCAGATCCTTGCCGAGCCGACAAAGATACTCAGAAATGCGGCAGAGCATAACGATGAAAGGTTCCTGGATACTGTGGCGGAATTATTTAAGTTAAACGGCGTGAAAGAGAACAAATAATTCTATAGAACCGGTTGCAATCGTGAAATATATGGGATATCTATCCTGAGGAACGGGGCACCGCATGGGAAAGATTGGTTCTTGATATCGCGGAATGCGCTCTGCCGCAGGTATCGAGATCTTTTGCTTCAATTTCAAGCACCTGAAACCGCCCGAAGAAAAATAGAAAAGGATTATGGATTAATTTGTTCAGGCGGCGACCTGATTATCGTTGTTATGGGGTATGGTATCTCGATCTTTTCCTCTGCGAATCTCCTGATTATCTCCCTGTATATTCGATCAGGCACCTCGAACTCAAGCCGGTAATCTTTCACCCATACATGCATTACAAGGTCTATGCTGTAACTTGAAAGTGTCACCACATATGCCCTCGGAACCGGATTTTGTATCACGCCTTCGGTGTTTTTTGCAATTTCGATCATCGTCTCAAGGGCTTGATCTATATTGGACTTATAACTTATCGAGACTTTGATCGTGAATCTTACCCTTATGTCGGGTTCAGCATAGTTCACGATCTTTCCTTTGGAAATCACGGAATTTGGCAGAATTATTACCTTATTGTCTGCGGTCTTAATCCGTGTGCTGCGTACCCCTATATCAACCACATCCCCGATCTCGGTATCTGATATTTCGATCCTGTCCCCTATCTTGAAAGGCCTGTCAGTCAGTATAGAGAAAGCACCAAATACATTTGAGAGAGTTTCCTGGGCGGCAAATGCTACAGCTATGCCCGCAACACCAAGGCTTGCCAGCACCGGAGTTATCGGGTAGCCGAGCCTATCGAGTATCATCAGCAGGGCTATTGCAAATACAACGATCCTATCCACCTTGTCCAGGAAGGGCATCAGCTGGTCATCGAGTTTGGATTTCGTCCTGGGAGCTATGTCGTTCGAATACCACTGTATCAAGCCATGAACAATGTTGGATACAAGGTATGCCCCGAGAAGGATAAACAGGATCGACATAATCTTGTCAAATGATTCAAAATATACGGTTCCCATCTCAAGTGAATGCACAGCAAGGCTGAATCCTGTCACCATTACAAAGAGCTGGATTGGCCGTTGTAATGCTCTAATGAGTTCATCGTCCAGCGTTGTCTCTGTCTTTGCGGTAAACCTCGGGAGAATCACGTGCAACAGGTATGCAGTGATTCTTGCGAGTACAGCAAAGACTGCAACTATAATCAGCGCGACCGTGACATCGGTAGCCTGAGCTCCGAGACCAAAAGAGTGGGAAATCTGGCTGTCAATGAACGCGGTGTAGTTTGCAAAATCCATGGGGTAACTACATTATAGTGGCGATATTTAAAGCTAACAGAACATTTGATTCCTTCTTTTTGAAAACAAATAATTTGAAATTGAAACAAATATATATGAGATTGATTTGTTAATCTCAGATAATTTGGCGGGATAAAATGATTGATTTGGTTGACTATGGAAAAAATGCTCGATGAGGAAAGCGTATCCGGACTTTCGGAAGAGGATGCTGAAAAAAGGATTGAACTGGAAGGCTATAACGAGCTTCCATCCCAAAAAAGACAGAATATTTTTTCCATACTATTGAATGTGATACTTGACCCGATGCTGCTGCTTCTTTTAGGCGCTGGTTCAATTTATTTATTGATCGGAGAGAAAAACGATGCTATAATGCTGCTCCTGTTTGTGTTCGTTGTCATAGGCATAACCTTCTACCAGGAGAAAAAGACGGAGCGTGCGTTAGAGTCTCTAAAAAGCATGTCAAGCCCCAGGGCCCTTGTGATAAGAAACGGAAAACAAAAAAGGATCCCGGGGCGAGAACTCGTCAGGGAGGACATTTTTATTTTGAGAGAGGGGGACAGGGTCCCGGCCGATGGCGGTGTGCTTTTTTGCTCGAATCTTCTCGTGGATGAATCACTTCTCACAGGTGAGTCGCTGGCAGTGAGAAAATCCCGCTGGGATGGTAAGGAGCAGTCTGCGCACCCTGGGGGAGACGATTTGCCATTCGTATATTCCGGGACTATGGTTGTCCATGGTCATGGAATGGTGAAAGCGACATCGACGGGAATGCACACCGAGATGGGAAAGATTGGCAAGGCTCTCTCGACCATCAACCAGGAAGATACATTGCTCAAGAAAGAGACCGGATCACTGGTACGGAATTTCGTAATAGGTGGGTCGGCACTTTGCATTCTTGTTGTCATAATCTACGGATTAACGAGGGGAGATTGGTTGAATGGGTTGCTGGCAGGCTTGAGTTTGAGCATGGCATTGCTCCCGGAGGAGTTTTCAGTGGTTCTGTTGATATTCCTGAGCCTTGGAGCGTGGCGATTGTCAAAAAACCAGGTTCTCACGAGGCGCACGCCTGCAATCGAAACGCTAGGCTCCGCCACGGTGCTGTGCGTGGACAAAACCGGAACCCTGACAATGAACCGGATGATCTTAAGTTCCCTTTTCTCACATGGTGAATTTCTTGAGTTGGAAAAAAATGCCGGAATGCCGCTTCCTGAAAAATTTCATGAGCTGCTTGAATTTGGTTATCTGGCAAGCCAGAAAGACCCCTTTGACCCTGTCGAGAAGGAAATAAAAAATGGTACTGAAAAATTTCTTTCCCAAACGGAGCACATACATCAAAATTGGAAGCTTGTTCGTGAATATCCGCTCTCAAAAAACCTGCTAGCTCTTTCAAACGTATGGGAGTCGCATGACAGGGAAAAGCATGTTATTGCAGCAAAAGGCTCTCCCGAGGCCATAATAGAGTTATGTCATCTGGATGAGACACAAAAAGAACAATTATTGTCCCAAGTCCAGAAAATGGCAGATAAAGGTTTGAGGGTTCTCGGAGTGGCAAAATCGTGTTTCCCGGAGGACTTTTTGCCTGAAGAACAGCACGATTTCGAGTTTGGATTCATAGGATTGCTCGGTTTCATTGACCCGGTCCGTCCCTCCGTCGCCCGGTCACTTTCGGAATGTTATACCGCCGGGATAAGAGTAATAATGATAACCGGGGATTTCCCGGGAACAGCGCAGCACATAGCCAGACAGATCGGTTTAAAAGATCCGGACAAGTTCATAACCGGTATCGAGATTGCTAAAATGAGCACATCCGAACTTCAGGAGAAGCTCAGGACGATAAATATTTTCGCGCGTGTCGTGCCTGAACAGAAACTGGCAATTGTAAATGCCCTGAAATCAAACGGGGAAGTGGTCGCAATGACCGGCGACGGGGTCAATGATGCACCGGCATTAAAATCAGCACACATCGGTATTGCGATGGGGGAAAGAGGTACGGATGTGGCGCGGGAATCCTCAGCGATCGTTCTGCTGAATGATGATTTTTCATCTATAGTTGCGGCTGTCAGGCTTGGCCGGAGAATTTTCGATAACCTCAAGAAAGCAATAAGCTACATATTTTCCGTTCATGTACCCATCGCCGGGATAGCACTGTTTCCGATACTGTTCAAATTGCCCCTGGTGCTCCTGCCCGGACATATAGCATTTCTTGAGCTGATAATCGACCCGGCTTGTTCAACGGTTTTTGAGGCTGAACCAGAAGAAAGAAATATCATGAAAAGACCTCCCCGGGACCTGAAAGAAAAATTGTTCGGAAGGAAAAGCGTTTATAGCAGTCTTTTGCAGGGCGGAAGCGTGCTTGCCGTGGTAATCATGGTTTTCCTGTTAGCACTGTATTTAGGCAAAGGGGAAATGGAGGCTCGCACGCTTACATTCACAACACTCGTGATCGCAAATCTCACTCTGATAGTGGCGAATCTCTCATGGGAAGACAGCTTGATCAGAACAATGAGCCCGGAAAACAAGGCATTATGGATGGTTGTGGGAGGAGCGCTATCCAGCCTGGTCCTGGTTCTGTACGTACCTTTTTTAAGTGACATTTTCCATTTCTCATTCCTGCACTTTAACGACCTGGTTATCGTGCTGTTTGCTGGGATACTGAGTGTAGTGTGGTTCAGATTGATAAGAATCCAGCCAAAATAAACTCATACGGTGGGATTGAATTAAAAGAATCTGGTCTCATAATCCCGTCCTTTATCCCGATTTTCAAAGTGTTTATATAGGATAGAATAATAGAGAACCAAAAATTTCCAATAAAAGAGGTAATCTATAATGGGCAGACGAAAAAAAATGGTTGAACGTGTGACAGTACTGATGGACCAACCCGAGTTCATCCGAAACATCGGCACTGTTGCACATATCGACCATGGAAAAACCACATTCTCCGATAATCTACTCGCTGGCGCTGGAATGATATCAAAAGAACTTGCTGGCGAGCAGTTATTCATGGACTTTGATGAGGAAGAACAGAAACGCGGGATCACCATCGATGCAGCCACGGTTTCAATGGTGCACGAATATGAGGGAAAAGAGTACCTCATCAACCTGATCGATACACCGGGCCACGTTGATTTCGGCGGCGATGTTACACGGGCCATGAGGGCCGTGGACGGAGCGATAGTACTGGTCGATGCGGTGGAAGGGCCGATGCCCCAGACCGAGACCGTATTGCGCCAGGCGTTACGCGAGAACGTAAGACCTATCCTTTTCATTAACAAGGTTGACCGCCTTATAATGGAATTAAAGCTGACGCCGGCGGATATGCAGATGCGCCTCGGATTGGTAATCGATAAAGTCAATAAGATAATAAAAGGCCTGAAACCGGATCAATATGATGATCTAAGACTGGATCCTACCGTTGGGAAAGTAGCTTTCGGTTCGGCGCTCAACAACTGGGCTATCAGCATTCCTTATATGAAAAAGACTGGCATAACATTTAAGGAAATAATCGATTTCTGCCATGCAGAGAAGCAAAATGAACTTGCCATAAAATGTCCTCTTCATGTAGTCATGAATGATATGATCATACGATTCCTGCCAAGTCCTGTGGATGCACAGAAAGAAAGAATAAAGGTCATCTGGCATGGCGATAAGGAAAGCGAGATCGGAAAATCGATGATAAACGTGGACCGAAACGGCAAAGTGGCTCTCATGGTTACCGATATAACCACCGACCCGCACGCAGGCGAAGTGGCAAGCGGCAGGCTCTTCTCAGGAACGCTTGAAAGGGGAAAGGAGATATTCATTTCAGGAATGCCAAACCCTAACAGGATCCAGTCCGTAGGGATTTTCATGGGTCCGGAGCGCATCGAAGTCGAGAGGATCCCTGCCGGCAATATCGTGGCTGTTACTGGATTGAGTGACGCCATAGTTGGCTCAACGGCATCCACGGAAAAGGCCATGACACCTTTTGAGAGTATCAGGCATGTCAGTGAGCCTGTGATGACTGTGGCCGTGGAAGCAAAACATATGAAAGACCTTCCCAAGCTCGTTGAAGTTTTGAGACAGGTGGCAAAGGAAGACCCCACGCTCAAAGTCATGATCAACCAGGAAACAGGGGAACACCTTCTCGCGGGAATGGGTGAACTGCATCTGGAGGTCGTAGCCCACAGGATACAGCGTGATAAACACGTTGAGATCACTACCTCAAAGCCCCTTGTGGTTTACAGGGAAACCGTCGCTACCCATGCCGGTCCCGTTGAAGGGAAGTCCCCCAATCGCCATAACAGGTTCTACATCGAGGTCGAACCTTTGGCGCCTGCGATAATACAACTTATAAAGAACAATGAAGTTTCGATGAGGCAGCAGGAAGTAGAGCGAAGGGATATTCTCATGAAGGCGGGCATGAGCAAAGATGAAGCGAAGGGAATCTATCATATCTATGAGTCCAATATCTTCATTGATATGACAAAAGGTATCCAGTACCTGAACGAAACCATGGAGCTTATACTCGAGGGCTATGAAGAGGTCATGAAGGCAGGACCGCTGTCGAGGGAACCTGTAATGGGGGTCAAAGTAAAATTAATGGATGCCAAGCTCCACGAAGACTCAATCCACAGGGGACCAGCTCAGGTGATACCGGCTGCAAGGCAGGCTATCCAGGCTGCGATGCTCATGGCTGGTGCAACATTACTTGAACCGTTCCAGAAAGTGTTCATCCATGTGCCGCAGGACCAGATGGGCGGCGCAATGCGTGAAATGCAGGGAAGACGCGGCGTTATACTCGATATGAAATCTGAAGGTGACACGGCCATCATAGAGGCCAAGGCACCGGTTGCCCAGCTCTTCGGTTTCTCCGGAGACATACGCTCCGCTACCGAGGGCAGGGCAATGTGGAGCACGGAGTTCGAGGGATTTGAACCAATACCTGGGAACATGCTGAATGATATCGTGATGGATATCAGGAAGAGAAAAGGACTTAAACTTGAATTGCCGAAACCCAGTGATTTCATAAGTCCCTGAAAAGATAAGACCCCGGAGACCCCATATTTAAATATGGGGTCTGTTAACGGAAGGTTTAAAAACAAAAACAACATTAGGGGAAAAATCACAATAAAATTGTAGGAGAAATATTATGGCAGAGAAACCACATTTAAATTTAGCAGTTATCGGGCATATCGACCACGGGAAATCAACTCTCGTAGGGCGGTTATTGTTTGAGACTGGTGCTGTACCACCGCACATCATTGAAAAGTATAGGGAAGAGGCAAAGGCGAAAGGCAAAGAATCATTCGTTTTTGCATGGGTCATGGACTCGCTAAAAGAGGAGAGGGACAGGGGTATCACCATCGATGTAGCACATCAGAGATTCGATACCGCAAAATACTATTTTACGATCGTGGATTGCCCCGGTCACAGGGACTTCGTCAAGAACATGATCACAGGCGCTTCTCAGGCAGATGCGGCTATTCTTGTATGCGCAGCCAAGGAAGGAGTACAGTCGCAAACAAAAGAACACGTATTTCTTGCGAGGACACTCGGTATCAACCAGTTGATAATTTCAGTCAATAAGATGGATGAAGTCAACTATGATAAAGCAAGATATGATGCAGTAAAAGCAGAACTCAGTACCCTTCTCAAGATGGTTGGCTATAAGCCGGATGATATGCACTTTATCCCAACATCGGCGTTCAAAGGAGATAACCTCGCAAAACCGAGCGAGAACACCAAATGGTACACAGGGCCAACATTATTGGCAGCACTTGATATGCTGAAAGAGCCTGAGAAACCCACAACTTTACCACTTCGCATTCCCGTCCAAGACTCCTATACTATTTCGGGTATCGGCACGGTGCCAGTAGGCAGGGTCGAAACCGGACGGATGAAGCCAGGGGATAAAGTAATATTCATGCCTTCAAGGGCAGTCGGCGAGGTCAAATCCATCGAAATGCATCACCAGGAGATCAAAGAGGCGCTTCCAGGCGATAATATCGGATGGAATGTCAGGGGCGTTGAGAAAAAAGATATCAGGCGCGGCGACGTTTGCGGACATCCCGACAAGCCACCCGCAGTAGCAGAAGAGTTCACAGCTCAGATAGTGGTCCTGCAGCACCCATCAGCGGTCACCGTTGGATACACACCTGTACTGCACTGCCACACTGCGCAGGTTGCAGGCACGATCACTGCCATTCTCAAGAAACTTGACCCCAAGACCGGTCAGACCGCTGCTGAGAACCCGGATTTCATTAAGGCGGGAGATGCGGCTATCGTTGTCATCAAACCGACCAAGCCAATGTGCATTGAAAAAGTCAAAGATATCCCACAGCTTGGCAGGTTCGCAATACGTGATATGGGAATGACCATCGCGGCAGGCATGGTCCAGGAAATCAAACTGCGAATCTAAATCGCCTTTTTTCAATTTTAAAACGAGGAATTATGGCACAGAAAGCAAGGATACGTTTATCAGGGACAAGTCCCTCAACACTTGATGGGATATGTTCCCAGGTAAAGGATATCGCAGTGAAAACAGGCGTGAGCATCTCAGGCCCGGTACCGCTGCCTACGAAGAAACTGGTGGTTCCGTGCAGGAAAAGCCCGGATGGCGAGGGAAGCGCGACCTGGGACCACTGGGAGATGCGCGTGCACAAACGGCTAATCGACCTCGATGCTGATGAAAGGGCATTGCGCCAGTTGATGCGCATTCAGGTACCCAAGGATATCAGTATTGAGATAGTTCTGACGAGTTAAATATCTTTTTTCTTTTTTTCTTATTTTTAATTTCCTGAGCTTCTGCTTTAATCGACCAGATAGGACATCTTTGCTTACCTAATAAGAGTATGGGGAACATCAGGAACGTCTCCCGGTAGTACGCCCAAATCTCCATTGATCTGAAAACGCATATCCTTAGGGAAAATTCGATATGATCATTTTTCTTCGGAGATACTGAATCACAGAAAGATTTAACGTGTAGTAAATATCAAACAACTTGGGAGGTGAGAAAAATGGTCGGTTTAGAGAGTTCAATGGAACAGGCTGAAACTGCCAAGAAAGTCAAGAAGCCGGAGGTTGATTCGGCTGAAAGAGAGCGGCAGAGTGAGTTCTATGCAAAACTGCGAGCCCGCAAGGCAGAGCAACCGAAAGGTGCACAATACAAATGACCATGGGAGTCATTTAAACAGGCATTGAGATAAGGAAGGGGAATTTGCCAACATCAGGCTTTCACCCTTCCATATTTTTTGCATTTTAAGACTGGAGAAAAGATAGATCTGAACCTTAGAGTTACAGTTATAACAATGCATCAGAAGCATGTCAGGCAAAAAATCAGTCAGATTTTGCAGAATGGGGATAGAGTCCCAGCATAAATTTATTAACATATCATTGTGGTCCCGCCAAGTTTATTCAGGCGCCTGTTGAATCACCTGTTCCGCCGGAGCAACGGCTCGAGGAGGATTATCTTGAATCACGGGTCTTTCCTTCCTGTAATCCTTAAGCCTCCTGACTATCACTTCTCCCAGGAACAATACAAGAGCTGCAAGCAGGAAAGGTTCTTTCTGGCTCATCGGTTCCTGCACAGTCCTTACTGCCTTTTCCTTTATATCAAGGAGCAGCAGACCTTCCACTTCACTCTCATCATAAACGCGCCCGCCGTTTGCATTGATAACTGAGGTGAGCTGGTCATTAAATCCAACATCCCTGTACTCAAGCGGGTAGTTCACAGCTATCCCGTATCCTGAAAGGTCGTGAAATCCCCTATCTTCATCTCTATCAAAATTTAAGGAATACTCGAATGTAGAAGGTCCGGTAGAAGCCAGATTAATATCTGTTTTCCCATCAAGTTTCACGATAGGCGGGGTTTTCGAGGTAACTACAATTTTTCCAGACGTGCCGCCCCAGATATCCTCAGCCTGTATCACCACGCCCTCCTTAGGCCGCGGGTCGCCTATTGCCCAGTTAATCATCGCCGAGATGAGGCGCGAGTTCTCGCCGCTGTAAACCTGCGAAGCCCAGGGTCTGGACGGGTCGCTATCGGATGGATTGCCATTATCGGTTGTGAACGATGCAACCCTTCCGAGACCGAAGCCCCATGTGGTGAGGATAGGTTTTCCTTGTATTGTTGCAACAAGCCCATCTGAACCAAGTTTTGGCGTTACATCGTTGTATCCTGTCACAGAGGCGGTTAGGTTGATGTATTTCGTGATGAAATGGTTGGTATCTATAGCAACAAGAGGATATTGATGGCTGATTTCAGGGGTAGTTGTAGGAGTAGGAGTGATACTTGGCTGTTCTTCATAATTAATATTCACCTTTTGTTGAACTTCAATAGGATAATAATCCCCACCAGTTTCTTTTGCTAAGATTTCCATAAACGCTAAACCATCATACGCTACATTACTATATTTTACATTATTAATGTTGTATTGCCAAGATGCTGGTGTGCCTACAACATGAACTGCTATAATTGTAATACCACTAGTATGTACTTCTTTAGCAGCATCTAGAATTTGGGCGAATCTACCTTGTTCTTGTAATCCTCCATCAGAAAGTAATATTATCTGATTTTGACCAGGAAATTTAGAGAGCATATCTCTTGCAGCAAATAGCGCGGTGTCTAAAGCAGTTTCATCTCCAATATTAAGCCCACTCTCCACCTGTTTTTTGATATCATCAATTAAATTTTGCTTATCCTGCTGATTAATCAAATGTCTCATATCAAATGTTTTTACGCTCTTACCAAATATTACAACTCCTAAATTAGCATCAACTAATTTTTTATCATTAATAATATTTATAGCATTTCCAAAAATTGTAGTAGCTGAACCACCTTCTATTGTGCTTGAGGACGAATCAATTATAATTACAATGTTCCTTCCACCTTTGTACTCAGCAGCCCTCGATATTATTGGAAGCATTGCCTCAACAGGTGAATTATTGTAATTTCCCTTATCATAAGAGGCATCCCCGCCTACCACAACCAGACCTCCGCCGCTCCCGACGTATTTTCGCAGAGAATCCGCGCTCAACTGCGCCGCGCCCTTGTTGTCTATAATCACAGCCTTGTAAGCTGAAAGGTCGTCGGGCACATCGCCTGAGGTTGTGACCTGGTACAGGCTGCTTGCGACTGTGTAAAGCGGCGAAGTTTTATCATCCGTCACTGCAAGCACCTGCGGCTTAGGAACCACGAACACCGACCTGTAGAAAACATTGTTGAGCGGATTCCAGTCCTCGCCGCTCGGCGTTATGGTGGCGGTTACCTTGTGCGATCCAAGTGAATTGAATGTATAAGAAACCGGAATGACCTGGGTGCGCTCTGATTGTGTGATTGTATCGCTTTTCACAGGCGTCCCGTCTATCTGGACATCGAGCCTGTAAGTAGTCTCATTTCCCGCCTGCCTCACCACGATATTAAAAGTGTTTTCATTCCCGATGATAAGATTTTTGGCGCTTGCTATCTCAACGCTCGCATCATTATGTATGGGCGTCTGCCTCACAGCAAAAACTTTTGTCCCGGTTTTCGAGACAAAGGAGATTGCATCGAACAGGTCTTTGCCGTAGTTATTGTTCCCGTCGCTCACAAGCACTATGTTATTGTTCCCCTCGGCATCTTGGATAACCTCGTCCCCTATAGGAGATTTAATCCCTGCAAACTGTTTGTATGTGGTAGGGGTTTTTGATTTTATGGCTTCGAAGAGCTTCTGTCCCGTATCCTTGTTAAATAAATCCATGCTCAAAGTCTGGTCTGAGACAAGCGTAATCCTGGGCGCCTCATCCCTTATCGTGCTTATGCCCAGCGTAAAAGGCGAGGCAAGTGCGATTATGAGAAGGCTCAGGATTATAATACGCGAGATTATAAGCAGCCTCGGAATGCCTTTCCTGATGGCATACCATCCTGCAAGAACCACCGGGCTTATGAGCAAGAGCATAAGGGGATTCGTAAGCTGGGGGAACTCCATTACAGTTCACCTCTCCAGCGCAGGTAGTACAGTTCAAGGAAAACAAGGAAAATCCCTGCGATTATTAAATAAACATCAAGGTATTGCGGCTTTCTGATAACCTGGACATTGTACGGTATTGCATTTGTGCTCGTCGGGTTCGCAGCAGGGGTAAGACCAGCTGGCGCGAGGTTTGATTCTGTTTCATCGTAAAGATTTACTGCCACATTCTTATCGGGCAGACCATAAATCCCCACTTCATCAAGCAGCAAAAGGTCTGTGGTAACACTATCAGTTGGGGTTTTTACGGTCTGCATGGCAGGGAGTTTGATAAACTGTCCGGTATTTGCGTTGTATTCGCTCACATCCAGGCTTCCGCTTATCCATTCCAGCATCTGCTTCCAGAACAGCGGGTAATCCGCATGCGAATGGAAGTCGTTCCATATATTCTCATTAAGCGGGTCATAGATATTATCACCCATCGGGTCTGCAAGCCCGGAATATACCACCATGCCCTTCCCGAATTTCCAGTAGGCAAGCATTACAGAGTTATCCCCTCCTTCAACAAGGGATATTGCGCCCCGTTTTAGACTTGCCTTGAAATGTTTCTTTACGTCTATTTTATCAATGTCTATGCCACCTGTTATCATGGTGGGCTGAACGATATTCAGCGATGTCCCGTTCGAGAGGGAACCAAGTGTCACGGGCAATAGATCAGTGTCCTTTAAACCCGGCGAGGCGATTATCACTGCATTTCCCCCACCCTTAACATAATCGGACAGGCTCTGTAATGCATCTGATTGTAAAGGAGAACTCACAAATACAATCGAATAATCCGGCATTGAAGGGATGTTTTTGGTATCTGTTTTTTTAACTGTGGTGAATGTGGTAAGACCGAGAGCCACGACTGAAGGAGATTTTGTATTATCGGTTATGTAAAGGAGATTATGTTTTACCGAGTTTGGTTTTATCACATAGGCATTGTCATCCAGAGGAAGGGCATCGTCTGCGCCGAGTGAGATTTTCGTTATTCCGGGTGCCAGGTTGCTTATTGCAAAGTTCTGGCTTGACTGCCCTTTCAGGTTAAGCGTACTTGAAAGCACGTTCTGGTTATCAGTGGTAACATCAATTTTTACATCCTGTGCTTGCGTATTGAAGTTTTTAATTACAATCGTATAATCGCCACCGGATTCAAACCAGCCGTTCACAATGCCTATGTTGGCAGTCCTTCCGCTTATTGTCACGAAATCGACGTTGATGCCATTGGCTTGCGCAAGTGCCTTCGCAACCGAAGGGTCATCGCCAATCCAGCTCGTAAAATCAGAGAGCACTACTATCCTGCCCCCTTCTGGAAGCACCCTTCTCCCGAGAAGAATGGCACTTGACAGGTCGGTACTCGTGGCTTTTGCCTTCAATTTTTTAAGCGCATCCGATGCGCTGCTCGAAGGTGCGTCCTGCATCACCATCAAAGGCACGCTTTCAGCAAGGATTATGGTGTTCTTTGCCGAGAGGAATTTTTGCGCCTCATCAACTGCGCTTTCAAACTTTGTATTGCCTGAAGCGGTTTTAGCCTGCATGCTCCCCGAGGCATCGAGTATAATCACGGTTGAACCTCCCCCGGCTTGCTCGTTTGCCATAATGAACGGCACAGCTACCGCAAGCGAGACTAGAATAAGCACGAACAGCTGGATGAGGAACAGGGGGTCTTTGAGGAATTTCCTGAAAATATTGAGCCTCTTTTTCTTTTCAAGGTCAAAAAGGAACATGAGAGAGGGTATTTTTAATTTCCTTGGCCTTGGTCTTAAGAGGTATATTATTATAAGGGGTATTATGGAAAGAAGAGCGTAGAGCCCCGCCTGATTCGCGAACTGATCCAAAAGACTCATTTTCTACCTCTTTCCTACCTTCTTTACCTGTCTCTGGTTTATAACTTCGAATATGGCGTCGAATACAGGTCTATCCGTGGTTACGGTATGGAAATCCGCCCCGACTGCGAGGCAGGTCTCTTTTATTCCTGCGATGTGGTCACCGAGCAGCTTTTCATATTCTGCGCGAAGGCGGGGACTTGTATAAATATCAATTTTTTTGTCTGTTTCAAGGTCGATTAATTTTGCCTCGCCTCCGAGGTTGAGACTTTTCTCCACAGGGTCAAGCACCTGGATCAAAACAAGCTCATTGTCACCGAGCCTGAATATCGCGCTCTTGATAGCATTGATATCGGTCATGAAATCGGATATGATGAAAACAAGCGATCTTGACTTTATAATAGCGGCGTACTTTTCCATGCAGTAATCAAACCGAGTTTTTCCCACAAGCACCGTGTTGTTAAGGAGGTCGATTGTCTGGGAGAGGTATCTCCTTCCTCGCTTGGGTTTTGTGATATTGATCTCTTCTGCGAATGTGGATACCCCGAACTTCTCGTTATCTTTGGTTACAAGATAGGCAAACCCCAGGGCGAGCATTGCAGCGTAATCGAACTTGTTTCGAAAATCCATGCTCTTGCTTGTATCAAGCAGTATATGCGTTGTCAGGCTCTTTTCTTCTTCGAATTCCTTGACATAGAGCTTCTCGGTGCGCCCGTACACTTTCCAGTCGATTATCTTAAAATCGTCTCCCTGCGTGTATTCGCGGTAGCTCACAGGCTCCATGCCCCTCCCTCTCAATATGGAACGCCTGCTCCCGCTGTAGGCTGTGGATACGCGTTTTCGCACCATGAATGAGAAGCGGTCAAGCTCCTTGAAAAACGAAGTGTCAATCATTTTTTATTTCACATTTTTCAGAAGATCAGAAATCACCTGGTCTGTGGTCATGCCCTTGCGTTCTGACTCAAATGTGAGGATAACCCGGTGACGCAGAACCGGATATGCCATTGTATCAATATCTTCAGTACTCACATAATTCCTGCCTCTCATGAGCGCCCTTGCCTTTGCAGCAAGGATAATGCCGATGGAAGCTCGCGGCGAGGCTCCGTATTCGATATGCTCGCTTTTTGCCCGCGTTGCAAACACGATGTTAATGGCTCTTTTCTTGATATCCTCTGCTATGGGAACATCCCTTGTGAGTTTCTGCAGTTCAAGCAACTCGTTCTTCGAAACCACCTGTCTTACCGATGGAGTGATATTTTTCGTATATCTGTTAACAATTTCGTTCTCATCTTCAACCGTGGGATAATCCATTAAAATTTTAAGCAAAAACCTGTCAAGCTGCGCCTCTGGCAATGGATACGTACCCTCCATTTCAATCGGGTTCTGGGTTGCAAGGATAAAAAACGGCTTATCAAGGGGATATGTTTTATTGCCAATTGTTACCTGTTTTTCCTGCATTGCCTCAAGGAGAGCACTCTGCGTCTTGGGCGAGGCCCTGTTAATCTCATCTGCGAGTACGATGTTTGCAAAAACAGGCCCGGCTTCAAAACGGTACTGTTTCTTCCCGCCCACATCCTCTATAATGGTTGTGCCTGTGATGTCAGAAGGCATAAGATCGGGCGTGCACTGTATCCTGCTGAATTTCAGGTCAAGTGCTTTTGATATGGTGCTTATGGTAAGGGTTTTTGCAAGCCCGGGGTTACTCTCCACAAGCGCGTGGCTGTTGCAGAGAATAGCTATCAATATATGTTCAACAGCTTCATGCTGCCCTACAATTACCTTCCCGATTTCATCAAGAAGTTCCTTGAAAACGCCTTTTGAGCTTTTATATGTCTCGTCACTCATGTTTAACCTCTTTCATATTTTACTCCTTTCAACTGCATAATCCTGGATTAATTTCTTCTCGGCTTGGGTTTTTTGCATCAGGATGCTGTATCCTCCATCTGAAACATTGGAACCCAGGACATCCACAGGGTAAGCTGCTGACGCTATAAACTGGTTCTGTGGTTGGCTTGCGACACTTGGCACAAAACCTGTTCCAATGCCCGCATGAAGGGAAAGGTCAATATTCTTGCCTTCAAGGGATGCAATCTTTGGCTTGCCGATGATGTCTCCGCTACCCTGGCTTCCCACGTTCTGGAGGTTCTGAATGGGGCCCACGGGAATTATTACCGTTTCGTTACCAGTTCCATCAGCGCCCGTTATATTTTTGAAATTATTAGCTATGGTTTCAGGAGGAATGGTATATGTGCCTGGGTTTGATGAAATCATAGCAACACCTGCGATGAATATGATAGTTACGAGAATTTTTGAGATTATCGTGGTTTTTGCGAGAAGATGGGATGATGAAACAGTTGTGAGCGCATCAGAAACATTATCTTTTAATGAATCAACTATTACATTTGTTTCATTCCTGTTATCATACGCTGTCATGAGCCTTTCTTTTAATTCAGAATACTTATTTTCTATCAACAGGTTTACATTGATTTTACTGTCTTTTTTATGCATCAATAAAGCGCTTATTATCGCGATAATGAAAGCCAGGATAGGTGGAACGAATTTGACTGGAATCGGTAAATAGAAAGAAGATTTATTCAGGAAATACTCAACCTGGAAGATTACAAAAATTGCATAAAATATGCTAAAAACTGAGATTAAATCCAGAAGGAAAAGAAACCTCATGCGTGATAAAAATCCTGACCTGATTTTTTGAAGTTTCTCCAGGAAATCGCCCATTCAGTCACCTTCCCGGCTTTATTGCTTTTATTTATATTAAGTCTTGGGGATGCGAAACGTTTTTCTATCCTCAATCATATCTTGTGCCTCATCCCAGGGATGTTTATTGATGATTTCCGAAGGATAGATATACGATGTCATCAATTAGCACCCTTTATGCCCAGATAGCTCAGCCTGGGAGAGCGCTGCGCTGAAGACGCAGATGTCCCCGGTTCAAGTCCGGGTCTGGGCATGCTTAACCTAAATGCCTTCTGAATCAGATTTAATAGATTGAAGTAATATTCAATAACAGCAATGGGTCCTTCAATTGAATAACGTTCTGAGTTCCCAGAGCAGTTTTGGGTTCTTTTTGAACAGCACATACAGCAATTTCGATAGTTCCATTGTGCTCACATCCATCCCGTCAAGAGAGTGCGCAAGCTGATTCAGCTGCTCATCGGTGAGTTTGAGCACCATGTTTTTGACAAGCAGGGATTTACTCAACTCTTTTCCAATGGTTGCGCGCCATCTATCTTCGTATTCTTTTAATGTCTTGACAGAATAATCTCCCTTTTCCCTTGCTTTGATGCAGACTTCACCCGCCATCTTTCCTGCATCCATTGCATTGATGATCCCGCCGCCCGTCAGGGGGTCGGACTGTCTTGCGGCATCGCCAACAAGGATAAGACCGTTTGCAACTGTCTGTTTTATCGGACCGCTGACAGGAACGCCGCCCACGACCATTTCAACTATTTTTCCATGCGGTATGAAAGTATCTATGAATTTCTGGAGATGCGAAATAGCCCTGATACTTCCTGATTTGCTTCCAAGTATCCCGATGCCAACATTCGCGGTATATCCGCCTTTGGGGAATACCCAGACATAACCCGATGGAGAATATCTTTCCCCTAAATAGAACTCACTGTACTCACCCGGGTCCAGGTTCGAGACAAGAAATTGCGCGCATGTCTCAATATCCACAGGTCTCAATGAAGTATCTATCCCGCCCCACCGCCCGACTTTGGATTCAACGCCGTCCGCACCTATTACTATACTGGCCGTTATCTCACGCGTTTCACCCATGTACATGGCTTTTATGCCAGAAACATTCCCATTGTTCCTTAACAATCCTGTTGCCCTCGTCTTCACCATGACCTCAACACCTGCCATGGCAGCTTTCTGGGCAAGGACACGGTCGAAAACTTTTCTTTCAAGTGTATAACCCACATCTTTCATTGCAGCATCCCCTGACATGAGTATCTGCGTTCCGTCGGGAGATATTATCCTTGAGCCCTTCACCTCGGCAGCTATCCATCTTTTATCGGGTTCGATATGTTTCTTCAGAGCATCCTTGCCCACGCCTTCCGCACACCTGACGGGATCCCCTATCTCCTGCCTTTTTTCAATGAGCAGGACATCAAGTCCTCCCTCTGCGCAGGTTTTTGCTGTTATCGATCCCGCCGGCCCTGCCCCCACGACAATAATATCGTACTTATTCTTCATTTGACCACCGACAGGGCACCCACTGGACATATCTTTGCACATACCCCGCAGCTGGTGCAGGTATTATCCACTTCAATCCACGTCTCCACCAGCTCAAGCGCACCCACCGGGCACACCCCCACGCAGGCGCCGCAATATCCGCATTTATAACGATTTACATTAACGCTCATAGGCTTGTCTGCTAATGCAGTTTGCACATATAAATTTTATTAAGTCAGGTTCGTTCAATCCGTAGATTTGGGAGAAAAAGCCATTCTTGATAGTTGTCTTTTGAAATTCCTTTAATCCTATCGAAAACTCACGTATCCCGATCATGATCTGGAAAATTTGACATGATTTCCACTGCCATTGATCTCAGAAAGCCTCCAGAAGTAGGTGCCTGTTGACAAGTTTGATATCGTTATATAATAAATACAGTTTTTCTATTGTTTTTCCCGAGATACCAGCCTTTAATAATTTTACTCTTTCCTGTGAAGTTTCTAACATTCTCCCCATTAAAGAAACACCCGTTTTTTACATATCTACATTGACTATTGGTTATATAAATATTGTGATTCAAATAAGATGCAATCCTTTAAGATATTGACATCAAATAGGAGAAGGAGTGATGGTTTTTGAATGAAATAATATTCAAGGATGCTAAGGTAACAAAGCCAGAAGATAATCAGCCAGAACAGGTTAAAAAAATATTCTCTCGTATTTCCCCTGTGAAAAAGGGGGATATCGTTGCAATAAAAATACATCCCGGGGAGTATGGTAACACCACCCACGTGAGACCTGTAGTTGTAAGAACCGTGGTCGACCTTGTCATTGAGGCCGGCGGGATACCTTTTGTTACAGACACAACAACGCTGTACAGGGGCATGAAGCTAAATGCTGCAGACTTGATAAAGGGCGCTGCCATGAACGGTTTTACCCATGCCAGTATGAACGCGCCCATTATTGTCGCCGATGGGTTAAGAGGCGGGGATGGGAAAAAGATACAGATCGATGGGGATGCGCTTGACAGCATCACCATTGCCGGGGCTATAGCGGAGGCGGATTCAATGATCGTGATATCGCATGGAAAGGGACACCCGGCTTCCGGATTCGGCGGGGCAATGAAACATCTTGGCATGGGATGCCTTGACCGAGCTGGAAAGATAAGGGTACATGAGGTGGGAAAACCTTCGATCGACCCTGAAAAATGCATCCAGTGTGGCGACTGCGTGGAGGTATGCCCCTGGGGTGCCATAACGCCTCCTGAGATTGACCAGTCAAAATGTTGCGGTGAGTTGTCATGCGCCGAAGCCTGCCAGCAGGAAGCGATCATTCCGCCCCCGGATGCCGGCGAAAAGATGCAGAAAAGATTGGGCGAAGCCGCATTTGGCCCTATTAAAGCCCTTAAAGGCAGGATCGGGTATATTAACTGGGTTTACGACATCACTCCTGGATGTGATTGCTTTAATTTTTCAGGTGAGCGGTTCGTTGAAGATATAGGGATACTTGCCGGAAAAGATCCTGTGGCATTGGATTCCGCAACGATCGATCTTATTAACCAAAGGATGGAGAAAAATGGTCAATCGATAAATACCGTGTGGGGCGTGGATCCCTGGATACATATCGAGGCCGCAGAAAAAATAGGATGCGGGAGCAGGAAGTACAAACTTATCAAATAGACGGTGGAAAGAATAAAGGTTCAGCAGTATGGTCTATTCCATTCAGACCTTTCATATGTTTTTTCCCGGAGGGGGCGGCATATAGATTTTCTGGCTTTCCTGTTCGACAACATTACAAGATTTGAGCATACGCGGATGAAAGCTGAACTCTGTAGCATCATCTCTCTTTTTTTATAAAACACTTTAATTCCTCAACCCATACCTTAATAAATAGAGGAAGCCAAATTAAGATGGACAACGAGCCTTGGTTTCGGTTTAATATTTTAATAAACAATTAAATTTTCAAATTAGAGCTTCAATAAATAATTAAATCTGGAAAATCAAAGAGAAGCGAGGAAAACCATGTCAAAACTTAAAAAGCGGGAACTGGAGCGGAAAGGTAAAAAGAAGCAGCAAATTCTTGAAGATAAATTGAATGGAGAGCATCTTGGGGAGTTAACAAAAACTGAGGGAGAGTTGGAGGAATTAGAGGAAACCCCTTGAAGGTAGATGTAAAAATCCTATCAGGTGGTGTCAAGGAAAGAACCCTGGAAGTTCATGGAGATACCACTTATGAAGAAATGCTCTTGTCCCTTCAGATAAACCCTGAACTGGTTATTGTATTCCGAAAAGGTGATCCAGTACCTCTTGATGAGAGAGTGACGCCCGATAGCGTAGAAATACTCAGAGTAGTGACAGGTGGATGATGTTCATCTGTAAATCGATAAGTTTATGTTCTTATAGAGACTCCTGTTTATAGGAGACTGTCATCCTGAAAGGATGCCTAGATATATATGAATAAGAAAATATCTGAAATCGAACAAAAACGGCCGGTTTTGCTAAGCGAGGGGAAAAAAAAGGATTCGGAAGAGCTTGAGTCATGGGTAATTGAGGAATACTTCGTTCCTTACCAAGCCTCTTAAATTTTTTCCTCGGAGGGGTAAATGGAGGTAATGGGAGTTTGCAGCATCTGCGGGCGGACGGCGAAGATGCATACATGCATGCTTTGCGGAAGACTCGTATGTTCTAATTGTGTTACAAGAGATGGGGTATGTATCAGCTGCTCTCATGGGAGAACCTACTCAGCCTCCAAAATATAGAAATATCGCGTGGATATGGAATCGCTGATGGATCTTAAAAGGAGTTGTTTTGCTTTTTCATCGCTTGTTACTACACCGAACACGCCAAGCGGTATCGAAGTGCTTGCATGGAACGATCCACCTGCAACTTCACCCCAATCCCCGAATGCTTTCTTAAGAATGCTTTTCATATTGAATTCCATATTTTTGGATTCAGCATAGATGTAGGCTTTTGTAGCGTTTATGGCCAGTACGAGAGCTGTAGATACTCCTTCAATATCCAGCATGTATTTGCAGACCTTCGGGATGGTAGCCGGGTCTTTCACATAACCAACCGTCGTGAAAAGCGAAGCACCTTTTATTATTTTGTTGCCTATTGCGCGGGAAAGGTCCTCGAACGTTTCGAATTTTGCCGAGGGGCGTTCGAGACTGTTTAGCAACTCCATATCCGCATAATTATGAATATACCAGTAAGCTTCGAGATCTTCCTTTGTAAAATTCGTTATCAATGTCTTGGTTTTGTCCCTGATCGCAAAGAGAAGGAGAGTTGCCACCCTTTTATCTATCTGCATCCCCAGTTTTTTCAGATACTCTATTAGAATGCTTGATGTTGTCTCGGTGGACCTGATATCCCGATATGTAGAACGTATCCCTTCGGTGTTGCCCAGTGAATGCCCAATAACGATATCAGGATTCAATCCTTCACTTGCAATCTCAAGAGGTATTAGATCAACAAAAGCTATCGTGTTCTGGGGTTTGGATAATCCCGGTATATTTATAACATCATCGCCAAGAATATTGATGAGAGTCTTGTTCTGGATCGCGCCTGTATAATATATACTGGCATCTGTGTTGTAATGCTCTGCAATCTGCTTAAAGGCGAGTGAACTTGCAAGCGCATCCGAATCAGGATTATTTTTTGTGTATATATAGAGCTTTTTGTCCTCCGACAACACTTTTTTTAAAGCTCGCTGCTTCCAGAAATTAAAACTCTTGAACATTCTTGGGCCTATATAGATATTCATCTGGATATATGTTTTGTGAAAATCACTTGTTTCATGATCGTCCGGGAATATCCACCGGAAACATCCTTTCAAGCATGGAACCAGGGATATTGAGAAACGAAGAAAAAACAGGGTTGTTGCTTGATTTAATCCTTATCATTATTTTTTCTTGAATTGTCAGCTTTTTTTTTCAGGATCCACGCTTTTCTCCGGTAATAGGAAAGCGGATGCGAGATCCGATCGCACAGCGGCTCCCTGCCAAAACAATTCCCGTATGTTGTCATGGTCGCACACGACGGGGATTTGTAAGCTGTACCGGTGGCTCCGTGGATATGCATCACCTGGTACCTTGTGCGTTCCTCATCAAAATCGGGTGAGACTTTGAACATTTCCATGATGCCTTCGGTGTTCATTCCCACGTTCAGCAGAAAAGAGGTGAGCGCAAAACGCATCGAATGAGCCAGGTTCATTCCTGCCTTCACATTTGACAGGGCATGCATAATGCATGGAGGAAAGCAGTCGGGCATTATCTCTTTAAATTCTTCTATGCTGAACTCTGATTTGCGCACGCTAAGGTTATTGCGGATATCAGCGAGGTAAATCTCAAGAGCCGCACAAATCCCTGGTGGAACATCGAGCGGCAGGCTTGATTCTATCCTTTTTTTTATGGCTTCTTCCAGAATCCTCGAGAGCTCTTCCTTCGTGAGATGTACCCACCCTCGATTCATTTTCCTGTTTATCAGCTTCCATTCATGTTCGTGAATGGAACTGGCATACCTGATATAGTGGGTAAAATACACCAGGTATCCTCTCTCATCGATCCCAGCATCGATATCGAAATCCAGGGCAAACTCTTTAAGGGATGCATGTGGCAGTTTCTTTACCTGCCCATACGAAGATTTCGCTTCTGCAAGCGCATATCTCCGAATAAGATACGCGTCATTGATGCAAGAAACGAGTATCCTGGCAACAGGATAAGATAATAGTTCTTTTTCCGCACTTATCCGATCGGTGCACAGAGGTTTGAGTATGCCATCTCCGATAGATTCAAGCACGCGACCTTTCCCCCGCTCCCTTATTTGCTCGAAGGCCCTGTCTGAAAAAAGCTCATCGAGTTTGAAATCCAGGTTTTCTACATATTTTAGAGCGCCATTAATAAAAGGAAAATTTGCAAAATCAAAAACATCCATGCCTACTCAGATTCAACCCTCGGAGCGAGCATATAACTGACGTCACCATGACCTTCTGCGATCTTGAATCTGATCTTAAGAGGGTAATCCTTTCCTATGTCAATAGTGATCTCGCTGGCTTTACCAAGTATCTTGCTCATATCAGAGAGATAATCAAGTGAGAATAAGGATTTTGCATCTCCTGGTTTAATTTCTATTAACTGGTCTTTTGTCATCTCAAGACGAACGTTATCTGTATCCCCATCTGCTTCCATGAAAAAGGTATCACCCATTATCCCCATGGACATATAATCGCTAACTTTCTCAGCAGCTTTTACCGCCCGTTTCAGGTCTTCCCCTCTGATCACGATGCGGCCGGGGAGATCAAGAGCTGGCACCTTTGGCTCCTTCCTGATAGAAGAAGGATCAAGCAGTGACATTGTATAGGAAAGCCCGCGCATGCGAAGGATGAGTTTATGAGCCGTCTCATCCAGCTCAAGTTCGATATTGTCACCCTTTTCTGCCATCTCCATTATACCGTTCAATTTTGTCAGGTCGATACCGAGCTCCCCTTCCGTAGCTTCAAAAGAGTCAAAGGCATCTTTTGCAATATCAAGACTTACCATGGCAACGTTCGCAGGGTCAACGGCCCTTACTGATATCCCGTCCGGGTTGAGTCTGAATTTAGCTTCATCTACAAGTGTTGATATCGATTCAATCGCATCCTTTAATTTTTCTGCGCCTATTACCGCCTTAAACATTTTAAGCCTCCTCGTTACCTAATAATACAGGATATTAATAAGTTATTCTATCTATTTTATTCTATCGATTAAGGTGTCGATACTTTCATATCTAACTTACGCTTTTATTGGTAAAAAAATGGCAAAACGTTCTATTGATATAGCACTTACAGAGGCCGAAGCGGGAGAAGGGCTGGAAACGGTCTATGAGAACGTATGCACTCTCGCGACGGAGCCTGAATTGTGTTTTAATTATGCGACTACTGATGAACTGAGAGAATGGAAGTTCCTTGAAGGGTGTTTTAGCGCTCTTTTGCGGGATAAGAAAGATGTGATAGTCCAGGTAATTACGACATACCAGGAAAGAAACGGGGCGGCTCTGGCCTACAAAGCAGACGTGAATTATTTCAAGAAGAATAACTATGGAAGACCTTTAAAGGGAAAAATGTTGGGTGATGACTCCATCATGTTCAAGAAAAACCAAAGTGACGGGATCACCTATAATATACTTTTTTTAAAAAACACATTTTTTGCAGCGATAAGCGGCAAATATAAAATTGAGAAGGCGGAAAATATCGACCACATCACAGGTCTCGCCGAAAAAATCGAAAGTAAAATCCCAGAATGAGAAACATTTCGGGATTCGACTTTAACTTTTTATAAATATAAATCTCCTTATCCAAAAATTGAAATAGTAAAAATGAATATATAGTTCATTCAAATTTAAATGAGCTCTATATGCACTGGCGTGAAAAGGAATTGCTTACTGCAATTAAAAAAGGAAAACTGACAACCAGCGAGGTAGTTGCCAAGGTCAATATGAGCAAAGTGACAGCCCTGAAATACCTTGAGATGCTTAAAGAAAAAAACCTGGTAGATTTCGAAGAGATAGGGACTGCGAAAATCTGGTTTTTGAAAGAAGAAAAAGGTCAAAATATAAAGAATATCAAAACGATGAAATTACTGGTCGCTGATGATGACAAGAATGTAATAACCATTATCAGGGATTCGTTCGACCCCGAACAATTCGAGATTTTGGAAGCCGTGAATGGAAAGGAAGCTCTTGGGATGGTATTCGCAGAATCGCCTGATATGCTTATCCTTGACATTATGATGCCCGACATGGATGGATATAAGGTATGCGAGGAGCTTAAGAAACACGAATCCACAAAAAAGATTCCTATTATAATATTGTCCGCCAAAACCAGTATAGAGGATAAGCTCACAGCAATGGGCCTGGGTGTAGATGATTATATCGTAAAGCCTTTTGACCCCAGAGAATTAAAAGCAAGGATCAAACTCAGGTTGAAACCCGTAAGCATTGATTGATCGTTAAGAAAAAAGTTAGCGGTTCAAGTAGGACCGGAAGATGGCGAATCCTCCCAGTTCACATCACAATAAAGATACCTTTGAGCCGGAGGTAATTGGACTCGATATCCTTACTTGTGAAACCGGCTTTAAGGAGCGCCACTCTTTCCTACCTGGATTCTCTCCAAGACTTCCTCTGGTTGTCTTGAGGGTATTACTGGATCGAAAAATAGAGAATTGAGGAGTTCTTCTTGATTTTCAAACATTTATGCTTCTATTTCAGGATATTGACTTATCATCATTCCCGCGGGCGTCGCATCAACAATGTTTTCTCTTGATATCTTGACCTTAGCCTCATTGAACTTCTTCTGCCACTGGCTTATCTGCTCTATCGCGAATTTGGCCTGATGGTAATGGTTAAGTCCCTTAAATTCCTTATTCACATCATTCAAAAGGTTTTTGATCCTGGCTTCATTCGTTTCTTCCATTTTCTTGGCCTCCTGTATCTGCCCGCGATTAAATTGGGAATGTGCCCCGCACTGCATCCGATGCAGGACAGGGGCACGATAAATCCCGCTCCCTTGGTTCATTATCGCAGACAAAATTGTACAATGACATAATGGTATTTAAAACTTTCTAATTGATTCGTTTATTTTTAAACGATTGATAAAAAAGCTTTATAATCAGAAGGAACAATTAACCCTTCTATGGATGGACAAATCTATCTGGCGAAGATAGCTTAATTCTCGTTAAAAGAAAGAATAGCAAAATATAGTAATTTATGACCGAATCAAGAAACTATAAATCCAGGCTTTTCAATGAACTGGAAAAACTTTCTTCACATGACCATCTTTGCCTGATTTATGAATCCCTTGAAGAACAGAAAGCGACAGCGTTATCATTCATAAGAATCGGGTTGGATCGGGATGAGAAATGCCTATACATAGCGGATGATAACACCGCTGCTGCTGTTCTTGAGGCCATGCGTACCGAAGGCATTGATACAGATTCAGCCATCAGGTCGAAAGCCTTAGCGGTCGTTACCAAGCGCGAATCGTATCTTAGGAACGGGTATTTTGATCCTGATCTAATGATACAGTTCCTCAGGGAACAAGTAAGTTCAACAAAGGCAGCGGGCTTCAAAGCACTTCGGATCGCCGGGGAAATGACATGGGCACTTGGGAGCGAGATGGGCGCTGACCGGCTGATGGAATATGAGGCAAAATTGAACCATTTATTTTCCGATAACGACATCGTTGCAATCTGCCAGTATAACAGGAACCGTTTTACACCCGAAATTATCCTTGATGTGATCCGTACCCATCCAACTATAATATACGGATCAATGATCTTTGATAATTCATATTACATTCCGCCTGATGAATTCTTAAAACCAAAAGAGCAACAGATCTCTGATGAAGTAAAAAGGCTGCTGAATAATGTCCAGGATCGCCAGAAAGCAGAAGAGGAGCTGCGCAGGGCTCAGGAAGAATTGGAAATACGGGTGGAGGAAAGAACAAAAGAACTGGGGGAGGCCAATGAAGCATTACGGACTGAGATAAAGGAGCGCAGAAAAATCGAGGAGGCGCTTCAGGCAAGTGAGAACACGTACAGAACGCTGCTTGAAAATCTTCCACAAAAAATATTTTATAAAGACGTTCATTCAATTTATTTGTCGTGCAACGAGAACTACGCACGCGATTTAAAGATCAGACCGTATGAGATTGCCGGGAAGACGGATTATGACTTTCACACCAGGGATCTGGCTGAAAAATACATAGCGGACGACAAACGAATTATTGAGTCGGGTAAGACAGAAGAAATAGAAGAGAAATATATTCTGGATGGAAAGGAACATTTTATTAATACGGTAAAAACGCCTGTCATAGATGAGAATGGGAATATGGCAGGTATACTTGGCATTTTCTGGGATGTAACTGATCGGAAGCGGGCTGAAGAAGAACGGGAGCGTCTGATCGAGGGG
Organism: Candidatus Methanoperedens sp.; assembly: GCA_027460535.1. Lineage (NCBI taxonomy): Archaea > Methanobacteriati > Methanobacteriota > Methanomicrobia > Methanosarcinales > Candidatus Methanoperedentaceae > Candidatus Methanoperedens > Candidatus Methanoperedens sp. The sequence goes on along the minus strand of JAPZAR010000022.1, from coordinate 85,898 downwards.
ATACTTGATCAGCAGCAGCATGCGGAGAATCTGGCCCTATTGCTGAAGAAGGAAAGGGATACGCTCAACGTAATCATGGAGAATACCGCTACCCAGCTTGCCTACCTTGACCCGAAATTCAATTTCATAAGGGTAAACTCAGCCTTTGCAAGGGGCTCTGGTCACAGCAAGGAAGAGTTGATAGGGCATAACCATTTTGAGTTTTTTCCAAATCCGGAAAATAGGGCGATATTTGAAAAAGTGAGAGATACTGGAAATGAAATGGAGTTCAAAGCAAAGCCCTTCGAGTTCATTGACCAGCCCTGGCGGGGCGTTACATATTGGGACTGGACACTTACACCCATTAAGGATAATTCCGGATATATAGACAGGATGGTGCTGTCTCTTACTGATGTGACCGAACGTATCGAGATGGAGCAAGTCATACAGGAGGCTCTAAAATACGCGGAGAGCATCGTGGATTCAATACAGGAGCCATTCTTGATCCTGGATAAGAACCTGCATATAAAGACAGCAAATCATGAATTTTATAAAACCTTCAAGGTCTCGATAGAAGAGACGAACAATAAATTGATCTACGACCTCGGGAACGGCCAATGGGATATTCCAAAGCTCAGAGAACTTCTTGAAGAAATTATCCCGGAGAACAATCAGTTCATAGATTTTGAGGTTGAGCACGAATTCCCCCTCATAGGGCGAAAGACAATGGTGCTCAACGCCCGGCGGATCTACAGGGATACCATCGATAAGCAGATGATCCTTCTTGTCATCGAGGATATCACAGAGCGCAAAAAAATGGATGAATTACGCATTGAAAATGAACGTCTGATAAGTGCAAGCAAGGCAAGGTCTGAGTTTTTGACCATTATGAGCCATGAGCTCAGGACACCTCTGACTTCAGTAATCGGGTATTCAATACTTCTAAAGGAAATGGGTCACGGTAAATTGAATATGAAGCAGATGGCCTATGTAGACAGTATTCATGCAAGCAGCAATCACCTGCTTTCCCTTATCAACAGCATGCTTGACCTTGCAAAATTGGAAGCAGGAAAGCTGGAAATGGTAACAGAAGACATATCTGCAAAGGATGCCATAATCGAGATTCTCGATCTTTTCAAAGAAAAAGCTGCAAGCCGTAAGATAGTCCTGGAAAAAGAATTTGAAAGCCATCTTGTGATAAAATCAGACAGACAGAAATTCAAGCAGATAATCTTTAACCTGCTCAGCAACGCTTTGAAATTCAGCAAGGAGGAGGGAGGAACTATTAGGCTATCGACGAAGAAAGATGGGGATATGGTCAGAATTTCAGTTTCTGATACGGGCATAGGAATAAAGAAGGAAGATATGACCAGGCTTTTCCAGAAGTTCGAGCAGCTTGATAAAGGATTATCTCGAAAATATGATGGGACAGGTCTTGGACTTGCTATCACAAAGCAGCTCGTTGAGATGCAGGGGGGGAAAATCACTGCCGAGAGCGAGTACGGAAAGGGCAGTACATTTACCTTTACGATACCCGTATCAGGGGAGAAATAAAAATTTTAATGTCAAGAAAAATGTTCCCGGATTATCCCTTTTCAGAGAATAAATCCGGCGATCATCTTGTTTTCCTGCCCGTTAAGACCAGAATGATAACGGAGACCAGAACTGCAATGCCTGAAAATCCAGGCGTGGATTTTTTAGTTTCCGCATTAGCTACAGATTTTTCAGGAGATGCAGGAACTTCCTCCGTTTTTATTGTAACCGCACCTGAGAGTGGGTAATTATCCTGTGCTTTTGCCCCGCCTGGTATAAGGTTTGGACCGCTTCCTTTCTTGTATGTGCTCCAGTAATTGCCTGATTTGTCCCCATCCCATGAATTTAATCCGCTGTTATCATACGCCTGATCGTCTATAAAATTATTGGAATATATGTGGTTTGTGCGCGCTGAATCTGCATATAGCCCGAATTTTTTGTTTCCCTGGATGTTATTGTTGTATATGTTATTATCATTGGATGAGAATATGAAAATACCATAATTACCATTTGATGATATCTCATTGCCCGACACTGTATTATTATTGCTTCCAGAATATATCGAAATACCTACCGCATTGTTTATAAGAATTGTATTTATTACAACATTATTATTCGCCCTGTAAAGACTTATTCCAGCATCGTCCTGTCCGCTTCCACCGCTGTTCTGCACTGTCAACCCGCTGATCCTGACGTTATTTGAACCATCTATCTTGATGCCGCTGCCGATTTTCCTGCCATCGATAATTGTTTTTTCCCCGTTCTTCCCTGTGATCGATATACCGTTCTTTTTTATAACAAGGTTCTCAGAGAATGTTCCTTCTCCTACCGAGATCACATCGCCAGTTTTTGCTGAATCTATTGCTGACTGGATCGTAGGATAGGTCTGTCCCTGCCCAACGTTTAGAGTGTCCGCGCTTGCGGCTCCGATGCCAAGGAGTATCATTAAGATACACAACACGATTTTATTTGATATCATAGTCCCTCCGGTATTAATTCGCGTTTTTATATAAAAAGATTGCGAGTGCTATGGGCGAAAGTTTACCATGCGAGGGGATTGCCCCTTCCCTGCCTATTTGATATTTGCCAGCAGCTCATCCAGTCCTTTTGCGTTAAGCCTGCAATTTTCCCCATCCACCTCTGCATAACACATTTTCACAAGGTAATCAACCTGCAGTTTCAACTGCTGCTCTGTCAGCCCAAGCTCTTTCATTATTTCCTTTTTTGTCTTCCCGAAAGCTCCTATTGATTTTACTATCTTTCTCCTGACCGGGTTTTCAAGAGTCCGTATCATCAATTGATGGTCATGAGGAGTTTTAGTCGCGCATGCATCGGGTTCCTGTGGTATTGTGTCGATTTCATCTTCCATTCATTTCACCATTTTAGATTTTATCCTTGCCGGGACTTATATCTTTTGCGTATCCTCGTGATGCCAAGTCTCTTGATACCTCCTATCGTGCCCAGATCGGTCCCATCCAGCAGGAAGGCTCTGGCTTTTTCAAGCCCGATAGCATGGTTCGCAAAGAGAGGCCCCAGGAGTTCTTCATGGATAGACTCATTAAAAGGTATGCCTCCGCACAATTCATTAAAAGCAGGCATTATGATGACTTCTGGGTCCATCCATTTCACATGGTCTCCATAATGCTCCTTTATCGCCTTTTCCATAAAATGCGTGCGTATCCATACAGGCTCAGATACTCCATGCCCCAATGAATCAGTGAACCTTATCGCAGGATGATTATGGGACATTACAACATACGATGTTGAAAGTAATTCCATATCAGGCCATGTGTGACCGTGGAAATAACCCACACTATCAAGCACGAAACCCCTCATGCTGCGGACAGTGACATGCTCCGGAATGAGTTTTTCTATATCCCCATCATGATTCCCTGGCACAATGTCAACGGGTGCAAAAGAGGCCAGATCCTCAAGAAATCCCGGTACTTCCTCTTTTTCCTGCCACGATGTCTTCGGGACATTGTGTTTGATATCTCCAAGTAGCACAATCCTGTCCGGCCTGACCTTTTGCAAATAATCCCGGATGCGCTTCTTTCTCTTTTCGATCTGGCTTGGGATACTGATGCCGCTGTAATAAAGGTCCCACTCTATACCAAGATGAATGTCCGCTATACTAAGCGTCTTAAAGGAATTCTCGACAACCAGGGCAGGCTCGTTCAATAACGGGTCAACTATCATTTTCAAACTTTCCGCAGCACCCCGATCTTCGGCTCATAGCATCTTCCCTCTTCCATAAGCTCTTTGATGCCGGATTCCACGATTTCACCGCCAATACCTGCCTCCATAGCTTTTTCTACAACCTGGGAATAATTTGCTCCCTTGCCGGTATCAAGTTTATCGATTATGGCTGCAATGATCTCTTTGGGTTCGGGGGGTTTTTCGATTCTTTCGGGTTCCGGAGTGGCTTTATTTTCGATATATTCTATTCCTTTAAGGTCAATTATCCTCTCCGGTATTTCCCCTATCTTTTCCTTTTCCCCTGGATTTTTCTCTGCGACCTGATCTTCCTGATTATTTTCGTTAGATACCGCTTTGATGGCCTGGATAACCGCAGTTCTCAGTTCTTCGATAATTCTATCCAGGTTTTTATAATGTTCAATCGCCCGGCTTATACCATCCGCAACAACCGGGCTATTGCCTTTCTTCATCAAGAATTCTTTCAATTCATTTCCAGATAGTTTCGAGTTCATCGCTTCTTTGATGAGCCCTACGCGCTCAAGCGTGCGTTCCGCTGTATCAATTACCCACCTGTCCCTTTGATTTTCATCCGCAATATTTATTTCTTCAGGCCTTACCGATGTGTATACACTCCCATCTTCAGGTTCATATTTTCTTGCCTTGCCCACGACAGCGACATAGGCCGGAACGTTTAATTCAGATAGAAAAATAGCGGCTTCCGGCTGGTACTGTCCCGCGTATGCAGTGAACACACCTGTAGGGTCAGCGATGCGAGCTTTCCAGAGACTATTATCCTGTCCAATGTTTTCCACTTCAGTCACCACACCGATAATAAAAAGCCGGTTGCATTTAACACCCGTAGGTGTTATTATGTAATTCGGCGCCCTCTCATCACCTTCGCTCATGTGAAGATTCGATCTGTTAAACTCCCATGCAAAGATGCGCCATGCAACTTCCCTATCGAGTATCTTTTCCATGTCAACCTGCCTTTTCCAGCAACTCTGCTGCTTTTTCTTTTGTAACGTCTGGTGACATCCATATACTGCTCGCCACAAGCGTAATCCCGTATTCGCCTTTTGACATATTGCCTTTCGCGGTTAACATTTTCCCCAACAGTTTCTTTCTGATTTCTTCTTCGACTGCGTTCTGGGACATTGCTGCCTTTGCAATTTGTTTTGATTGTTCAATGGTAAAACCGCATATCTGATGTGTGAGTTCAGCATTGAGAACAAGCGTCAGTGCGCCCGTTCCATCATCAATTATGGCTTTAATCCGCATATCCATTTTTTCATCCACTTTGCCGTGAACTCTGCATATGCTTTTCTGGATGACGCGTGAGCATTCAGGACAACGGGCTATTAATCCCGAACCCGGTCTTACAGAAAGGATATTCCCCTCGATGACAACATCAAACGCCCCTTCTTTCTCTATAAGATTTCCGATCGTGATCTTTTGCTTCTCATTATTATACTGGACTTTCTTGTCGAGTTTTGTAACTGCGCTATTTTCATTTATGTGAATTGTAGGCAGTCCCCTGAAAGAGCGAACATATGCATTCTTAACCTCAACTGTGTTCCCAACCTCGAGTTCGGGAAGTATTACCCATGCAGTAAATGGAAGTTTTGTTTCATCATCTGCGCCAATACCGCTCAGGATTTTCCTGGTGCCGTCTTTCGTAGAAATCTCGCGAGTTTCAATGCTCAAAATTGTCAAAACAGTATGGACGTTTACTTCCCCATCCCTTAATTCCGAGAGTTTTTTCTGCTGGCTTTCCTGGGTTATCGCAATCCCTGTGCTGAGTTTGGCGACCTTTGAACGGGGTCCGATATTTACTTCCGGCCTATCCTGCCAGTTCCTGACATAAGCCTGGGTAATATTGATAACGTCGCCAGCATTCAGGGCAAAATCGTGCCATGCAGTGAAACTTCTGGCCGCAGTCTCGTCCTTAATGATCCCGGAAAATATGGTCTTCTCTGCGCCTTTTATATTGATATTCTTTTTGGCTATCTCTATCACCTGAGCGATCACTTCAATATTTCGGTCCCCGATTTCTATATCCTTGAGCTTTCGAACTATGCTCTTTTCAGCCCCACCGTATTTCTTGACAAGGCTGCGCTTGGCTTCCTCTATCGGTACCCTGTATTGGAGCAGCTTCTTCAAATCCGCTAATATGCTATCATCGTCTATTTCATTATCAAGCGCCCTTTTTATCTCTTCAATATGGGGCGCAAATTCAATTTCCATAAAGCCTCCTTCCGACTAATGGAATAGGAGTCATAATGGTTATAAAAGATAAAAAACCATCGGATAAAAGTTTGAGATTTTTAGTCTTATTAACGGTAGGGAATTGCAGATAAAGGCGCCAGAGGTCACGCCTCTGGAGGGCGGGATTTTTTGAGATTTGAACACTTTCGCTCCACTCTTACCAAAAGGTTTTGAATACAGGAGTTATGACGCCTGCTATGGATGTAACAGCCGGAAGCAAAGAGCTTCGTCGCGACAGGCATACAGTATCGTTGCTCACGGATCACCTTGTGATAACCCCGAAATATCGCGGGAAAATCCTGGTTGGCGAAGTTGCTTTTGCCGCAGAGGGTATTATAAGGGGAACATGCGCGGAAATGGGTCTCAAAATCATAGAAATTGCTGTAAATGTTGACCATGTGCATTTGTTCTTCCAGTATCCTCCGAAATATTCTGTAAGCTTTATCGCCAAGAAGATCAAAGGACGGTCAAGCAGGCTCTTGAGACAGGAGTTCCCGCATCTTCGCGAATGGTGCGATGATCATCTCTGGGCTCCGGGTTGCTATCACGGTTCTGTCGGGCAGGGCTGGGAAGTTGTGGAGAAATATATTTCCACGCAGAATTGCTCGTCTGATGAGAAAGATTTATAAGCCAAAAACGCTAACAAGCCCGTGTATCATTAAGTACGGGGTATAGTGACTGAAGGCGATAGGCGTTCTCGTGCATCCTTTGGAATATCATAAAACAGAATAACAATGTGGTTCCTAAAATGTGGGCACGTATACCTCCTTTGCATGAACTACCAATGCAGGTTCCAATATAAAGATTCAGGAAACTGAAACATTTATATTACAGTTGTTACAATATTGTCACATATGTTACAAAAATATAACAAATGGAAAGTGCTTAAGGTCTTCTTTGAGAACCCGAATCCGGAAGGTGCAGGATTTCAATTAAGAGAGATTGGCAGAATTACAAAACTTGCCACAACCTCTGTAAAGCGGTATCTGAACGAACTGGTTAATGAAGAACTGATTATAATATCCAAACACAGGATACATGCATATCCTGTTTATCGGGCGAACCTGGACAGTGAAAAATTCAGGTTCCTGAAAAAAATAGATACAATAATGACCCTAAAAGATTCAGGCTTAATAGAGTTTCTTGAGAGCAAATGCATGCCTGACGTTATAATTTTGTTCGGCTCAGCATCACGAGGCGAAGATACAATAGAAAGCGATATAGACTTATACATGCTCTGCAAAGAAAGAAAAATGGATTTGCAGGATTTCGAGAAAAGAATAAAAAGAAAAATCAGCCTGTTCTTTAGCAAAGATTTTGTTGAACTTAGCAATGAATTGAAAAACAACATAATAAATGGGATAATTTTGAAAGGGTACCTGAAGGTGTTCTGATGGAAGAAGGCATCATAAAAACCGCCCCTGACAGAGAAAAGGCAAAATCCATCTTGAAAATGGTGGAAACCACTCTGGAAATGATAGGCGTAATAGATCCCAAGAAATATCCATCCAACGTGCTTAAGGAATATTACGAGGTCATTCGGGAGCTTATTACAGTCATTTTACTTCTGGATGGATATAAGACGCAGGGAGAAGGGGCGCATAAAAAGCTGATAGAATATCTGGAGAAAAATTATCCAGAATTCAAAGGGCATGAGATCTCACTCATAGATGACCTGAGAATCCTAAGAAATCGTATTGCTTACAATGGATTTTTCGTTACTGAAGATTATCCAGAAAGAAAAAGTAAAGACATTCAGGCAATAATAGAAAAACTGAAAGTGATAATCTATAAAAAACTATAATCAGCGGATTGGAATTAGTATGACTATCAAGAGCTAATGGACACAACTATTTGCTCAGGTCCACAACCTCATAGTTCAACCCTTCGGCCTCGAGCCTGTTAAGCAGCGAGGGAACTTCCTCATCCACCGAGACCACAAGCGAAGACAGACCATGAAATGCAGCCTCCACAACTGACTCCCTTGCACCGAAAAGGATAGTGGGCTCTATACTTATCTTTCTGAGCGCTATCAGCGCCTCGACCCCGATGGCGGCAATATAAGGTTTATCTTTTGCCTGCCTTCTGAGATCCTTTAAATCCACACTTCTGGAGCCTCCTCTTTCCACCCTTGGCACTTTACATATTGTTATGCTTACGGGGGGGAATTTTATCAATCCTTTCAGATCTGTGACGCCGATATCCTCTCCTTCTTCTGCGGCAGATATAGTGCCCCCTGTGACGTCACCATCCCCCGAACGAGCATACAGTAAACCGTTCTCCATCCAGAGCGCCACCCTGTCACCCTTATTGAATTTTCCCCTCGCGATTGCAGTCGCGACAGATATGTGACTGATAACATCCTCCATGATATAATGGGAATACTTTTTAAGCTCGATTGCCTTTTCAAGAACCCAGTCCACACCCTTTTTTGTTACCCGATAGCGCACACGGCCATCAGAAAATAAAAATCCCTCTGATAGAAGGTCTTTGATGTATTCTGAGACTGCCTGGGGGGTTATGCCGATCTTTTCCGCAATCTCTCTCTGTCTGACATCTGGCTGGTGCGCGGATATTTCAACAAGTATCTGGAATTTGGTGCTTTCTTTTTTACTCCGCAGTATCATTCGCTTCCCCGACCAGTTCAATCCTCTGCCCTTTAACCGTCAGGACATGTGATCGCTTTGCCACACCGCGGATAAACATGATACTCTTGTCTACCACCCTCTGGAGCCCATTCATGGACTGGTTCCCCCCGATCACTTCCCTTTCGATAGTGTCAAGATATTTCCTTATTTCACTGTCACTCTTGAAAGTTATGGTTATCAGGTCACCTAAATCCTCAACCGTGCACTGAAAATTGACCTGCACCCTGGAATAAGAGGAATGATACTCTTTCTCCGGCTTTTTGCCGGGCTGCGGCATTCTCCACTTGCTCTCGACGAGTCCGCTTTTTTTCAGGACATCAAGGCTTTCCTGAACATTAAACCCTACTTCTGTCTCAATCTCCTCCCCGGTTTTCCAATCTGTTTGCAATGCATCAAAAACTTTTTTATGATTATCTGATCCAAACGCACGCAGAAGCGGGACCAGGTCTGACGGTTCATTGATAATACGCGTTCTTTTACCCATGGGCGACATCTCTTAATTTACCAGAATTTTTCTCTCGGTTCAACATTCTATTATGTGTTCAAAATGGATAAACGTTTTGAAGGAGCGTATATAAATTTATTTAAATATATTTCTGCATATTTCTATTAGGATTACCCTATCATATTAGATTCAAGCCATTTTATTCGAGCCGCAGATTATAAAATGAGCGATCAATGCTTCAAGCTGAATCCGTTCGTTTGCACCTTCAGCAATCCTAAAATCAATCTCTCCTATAAAGTCAATAAGATCCACTTTTAACCTGTCCGGGACTGTCATGTCAAACATGGCGCGGTATATCTGCCCTATTATATCCTCACCGGAAAGCCCCTGCTCGATCAGAAGATAGTCCAGCTTTGCCCGCGCTTTCATGAAATTGCCTTCCAATCCAAGCTTGATCAAATCCACTACTTCTTCCGGTTTCGCCGTCGCTGTGGTCTTATAGATCGCATCCATATTTACGGTCTTATCAAGCATCGCTGCAGCCTGGAGAGCATTGATGGCCCGTCTCATGTCCCCTGAGGCTACGTATCTTATTGCTTCAAGACCATCGTCTGTGATTGTCACTCCTTCTGTCTTGGCTATATGCCTTATTCGCTCCTCAACTGCCACGCTTCCGATCGGCTTGAACCTGTATATCGCACATCTTGACTGGATGGGTTCGATTATTTTTGAAGAATAGTTGCATGAAAGAATAAAACGACATGAGCTGGTGTATTTTTCCATCGTCCTTCGAAGGGCAGATTGCGCATCCGAGGTAAGCGCATCTGCCTCGTCAAGGAAGATTATCTTGAAATCGGCTTCACCCAGTGGCGCAGTTCTTGCAAAGTTCTTGATCTTGTTCCTGACAACGTCGATGCCGCGCTCATCGCTTGCGTTCAGCTCGGTGAAGTTATTGAGCCAGGTCTCTCCGAAGAGTTCCCTGGCCACGCAAATGGCGGCCGCGGTTTTTCCTACTCCCGGAGGGCCTGAAAAAAGAAGATGCGGAAGGTTCCTCGATCTGACATACGATTTCAGGCGTTTTATGACTTCTTCCTGCCCAACTATGTCGTCAAGTTTTTTCGGGCGGTACTTCTCTATCCAGATTTCTTCTTTGAGCATGCAAACCTTAATACGAAGCAAGTATTATTTAACTTTCCCTGACATCATTCAATTTTTATCTTGATATGGAATATAACATGGCTGAGAAGAAATCCCACAAAAAGATCAATTTCTTTATCACATCTAGATTCTTCCCTTCAATTTCAGTCACCGGGCAGAAATGCTCCCTGATGTGCCAGCATTGCAAAGGAAAATTGCTTGAACCTCTGATCCCCGCGCGAACGTGTCATGAACTTGAAGAAAAAGCTTTAATCTTCCGGAGGCTGGGTGCAAAAGGCATACTCCTCACGGGCGGTTGCGATAATCATGGGAAAGTCCCAATAAAGGATTTAATTCCTGCGATAAAAGCAATCAAAGAAAAAACTGATCTTCTGGTTATAGCACACACGGGTTTTATAGCATGTGAAGAGGCGGCCGCTTTAAAAATCTCAGGACTGGACGGGATAGGTTTCGATGTGCTGGGGGACATGACGACAGCGAGAGAAGTTTATGGTCTTGATGTTTCGGAAAAACAATACCTGGAAAGCCTTCATGCCATAGATGATTCAGGAATCCAGGTATTCCCTCATGTTTGTGTTGGCATTCATTTCGGAGAATTGAGAGGGGAATTTCACGCCCTTGAATTGATCAAGAACATAAAGCCGGCGACCCTGATACTAACAGGACTGATGCCGGTCGCGGGCACGCCAATGGAGCACATCAAGCCAAACCCTTCTGATTTTGCCGGGGTCATAACCAGGGCTGTGGAATTATTCCCTGATACTCCTGTCGTGCTGGGATGCGCCCATTCAAGCGGGAAAGACAGGGAAGAGATAGAAAAGATCGCCATTCAAAGTGGAGTGAGCGGCATCGCGGCGCCGACTGTGAGAACGATGCGGTTTATGAAAGATGAGGGGTATGAGATAAACTATTATGGCGCATGCTGCGGCATTGTTCCGAGCGAAAAGATAAAGATTGACGCTCCAAATTCTTAAATCGGTCAAAAGTTAATCAGAAAGAGTATTTCGATTGAGTTCTGATAATCGACTTGACCATCTCTGTGGCTCCAGCGCTTGCCTTAATACAGGCAGCCGACTGCAGTCCAGAGAATAACCACAAAGCTTTATATACAGTAAATTCCATTTCATTATAATAATACTAATCGTGCAGGTGCTAAAAATAATCTGAATATTCGAAGGGCGACACTAAAAACTGGCACCTGAACACTTCTTAAACCACATCTAAAAAATCCGAGATGCATGGGGATTTGCCCGCAAGGGTGATGCGGTGAATGCATCAAGAGCGCCAAAACATGGGAGGCGCAATGACACAAGGCAGCATAACCTTGCCGAAAGGTAAGTATCCCGATAAAAAGGAGGAAACAAAATGAAACATAATAGTTTATGGAGAATATCATTAGGGCTACTGGGAACAGTCATTATCATGACACTTTTCTCAGGTGCAGTTTCTGCACAAGGAAGCATCTCAGGCATGAAATTCAACGACCTCAATAATAATGGGCAAAATGACGCGGGAGAACCGGGGCTTGCAAACTGGCAAATCATTCTTACAAATTTAACTAGTGAAATCACCACAAGCACATTTACAGACGGTAGCGGCAACTATATCTTCAGCGGACTTGGTGCCGGCGACTATATCGTGAGAGAGGTTCAGCAGGTGGGCTGGACTCAAACAGCTCCAGTACCATCAGGAAATTACCAGGTGTCTCTTGGAGAAGGGGAGGCTATTACAGGTATAGACTTCGGCAATATGGAAGTAACAGGTCGCATGACAGGCGGAGGCAGCGTTTTCACCACCAACGGTGAACGAGTAACGCACGGTTTCGAACTTAACTGCAATGCCAGCAAAGCACCCAATAACCTTCAGGTCAACTGGGGCAAGAATAACAAGTTCCATCTGGAGAGCCTGACAACAGCCACTTGCAGCGACGATCCAGCAATTGCACCTAATCCACCTGCCGCAGGATTTGACACCTACACAGGTACTGGTACTGGCAGCTATAATGGTGTCTCCGGTGCTACGATAGAGTGGACCTTTACCGATGCGGGCGAACCAGGTACCAGTGACAGTGCTACTATCGTCATCAAGGACTCCAGCGGTAACATTGTTCTCTCGGTCTCTGGCAACCTGAAAAATGGGAACCAGCAAGCGCATAAAGAATGAACTTCGAAAACATTTAGAGGGTAAAACCCTCTTTTATATTTTCAGATAACCATGCTGTAAGTCAACACCTCATTTACTGTACACGGAATCCAGGTAATATTCTGTCAGAGTATTTCACAACAACGCATGACTCACTGCATTTTCCGCACCTATTGCACTCCTTCTGTATTCTCAATTGCGGTTCAATGGTTATGGCGCCGACAGGACAGACTTTCAAACACACACCACATTTGGTGCATTTTTTTTCTCTGATCAACTGTTTTGCTGTCTTTTCAAAAAGCGCTAAGGCCTCTTCCTCTCCAGGAGCATTGACGGATATGTGCCCGGACGAGAATATCTTGACATTTGATTTCTCTGTCTTGATCAGGAGCACCCCGAGGTCTTCCGAGAATACATTGTCCCCGAGCATATTTGCGATGTTCTGCGCTTCGGAGAGCAAAAGCCCCGTAATCTTTCCTTCCATTGTGTATCCACCCGTCTTGCAGGGTGAAACCCCGCCAGTCACCACAATGCTGAACTCTTTTTCTTCAGCTTTCAATGCAGTACTTATCCCCAGTTCCTCTGCGAGACGGAGCATCTTAGGGGGCAGCATTTTCCAGCGCCAGAAACCACGCTCTATGAATGCATCTGAAAGTCCATTTTTCCTGGCCCAATCCAGAAGGTACTCATTCCAGCGCTCGAACAGCTCCGGATGAAGTTCTTTGAACCTGTAGTATTCAGCGTTCAGCTCTGCAGGACACAGCCAGCATCCCACACGCTCAAAGCCAAGGTCATATAGAGGATTGTATTCCAGTTTACGGTAGTACAGGTACAGCCATACTTCCATAGCACGCCAGTCTCGTATCGGGAACACGCTCACCTGCCCAGGAATAAATGGGTTCTCTTCCTTTGGGGCAATACGCGAGCGGACAAAGGACTCATATTTCCTTTTCCCATCAATCGTGATACATTTGCGCCCTCCTCGGGTGCATTCTTCCATGACAGTGTTGATGGGGCCAAGCTTACAGACCTTGCAGCACCACCTGAAATCCTTTGCAGGAGGGCCGAAACTCGGGAGATTTTCCCAGAAAGCATCTTTAGCTTTCACTTCCGCCAGGTCTATTTTATTCTCTCCACAGAATCTCCTTACAAACTCAATCGTTTCCGGGAACTCGATGCCTGTGTTCGCGAAGAACACTTTTATGGGTTTTTTCACTGCGCTTCTTGTAAGGTCAAGCGTGGTAAGGCTGTCCTTGCCGCCGCTGAATGAAACGTAGACTGGCGAATCTTTGAACTCTTTCTGGTTGGCGATACCGCGGATCGTGTTCACAGCATCTTTCACAAGCCATTTCATGTGCGGCGCATTGGCACGGATGATCTCATCCCTGGTTGGCTGTCTATCCACAAAATAGGCTTTTCCGGAATCGATTTTCTTTATCTTCAGAGATTGTCCGGGGGCCTTTAATTCACTGCCCTGCCTGTACGATATTCCAAACCCTCTCAGGTTCTTGTCAATTACGAGAACCGTATCGCCTTTCTCGATGTCCTCTGAACATTCGAGGATTTCGCTTCCATCTATTGCTTTTCCGCTGAGATGGCGGCCTTTAGAAGAAATCAGGACGAGCTTTTTCCGGATGCCTGATTCAATGAGCGCCTTTGCTCCCTCGATCATGAGGTCGAGTTTGAAATTGAGTTCCTTCATATCGAATCTCAGAACTCCGAAATGAAGACCGTCAACCAGTATCTCATCGGTTTTGTCTTCCCCGGGAATTTTATTAAGAAGGATGAGTTTTCCTTCCATGGGATTGGTACCAAATGAGTTTAAGACAAGGTTCTGGATTATTTTTTGTTCGTGCGGAGAGGCAAACCTCACATCGCCCGGCTGGGAAAGCTCAATTTCATGGCCTTTTTCTCCGCATATTCCGCATTGCTCTTCAAGTAATGGAACATTACACTTTCTGCACCAGAAAATGTGATTTTTTTCAAGTTCGAAATATCTTGTTTCCTTCATGAGATAAAGAAGAAATATTTGGCTTTAATTCAATCCGTCTGCAATATAAAGATAACCTTTTATTATTGACTTTTTTCCGAATATTATTTATCAAAAGCGCATGAATTACTCTGTATGGTGTATGTTACCAGTTTCAAGTGCTTTCGCTGCATGAGGAAATTCAAGCCGCAGGAAATTGAGAAACTGACTATCCCGAGATGCACCAATTGTGGCTCAGCCCTTGACGCGGAATATGACTACAAGACTATACAGAAAATCATTTTGCGCGATGATTTCATGCGCGCTAAACCTGCTCACTGGAAGTACTGGGCTTTCATGCCCGCAAGAGACCTCTCCAAGATAATCACCATGGGTGAAGGCGGCACGCCCTTGCTTGAGAACAAAAGGCTTGCAAAAACCGGAAGATTGCTGATAAAATATGAGGCATCAAACCCAACAGGTTCATTTAAAGACCGCGGCTCGTCGCTTGAAATCACAAAAGCGCTTGAGTTCGGGAAACGCAAGGTTGCGCTCGCTTCGACAGGTAACATGGGCGCATCCGTGGCAGCATATGCGGCTTACGCAGGACTTGAGTGCAGGGTATTCATTCCCGATATCGTGGGCAAGGAAAAGATCACGCAGATAAAAGCCTACGGCGCAGAAACAATAGCTGTGGAAGGGGACTATTCAGAGGCGATGAAAAAAGCAGAGGAGTATGTTATCTCCAACAGCGACTCGTTCCTGACAGGTGATTATCCCTGGCGCAGTGAAGGTACCAAGACCATTGGTTTTGAGATCGCGGACCAGCTTTACTGGCATGTGCCAGATTATGTTGTTGTGCCTGTAGGGAACGGCACGCTTATATGGAGCATTTTCGAAGCTTTCAGGGAGCTTGTGCTCGTGGGGATCACGGATAGGATACCACATATAACCGGCGTGCAGGTTGAGAACTGCGACCCTGTGGTACATGCCTGGGATAACGAGCTGGGCGAAATTATACCCGTGCAGAACCCCAGGACGATAGCCACTGCCATAGCATGTGGAGACCCCATAGACGGTATTGCAGCGCTGCGGGCTATCCGGGAATCAGGAGGAGAAGCAATCCGGATTTCCGATGAAGAAGCGCTATCAGCGCGGGATATGCTTGCAAGGAACGGGATTTTTGTTGAGCCAAGCGGAGCGGTCGCTTATGCAGGCGCGATGAAGAAAAAGCTTGAGGGGACGGTTGTGGTGGTTGCTACGGGGCACGGGCTGAAGGATATGTATGGGCTGGCATAATTTGTGAAATCAACATTAATATAGTACAAGCTCCAAGAAAGACCCATGACCCACTACCTCGGCGAGCTATTACTGTACTGGTGCCCCTCATGCAACCTCCCGGTGCTGGGGAAAACCTGTGCCTGCGGAGTTGCCACAAAAAAGATAGATATCACTCCGCCTGGCGATATAAGGGCGGGTTTTCCATACGACATCGACCTCATTAACAGGACGACAGAAGAACAGTTCGGCAAGAAGCTCATACCAGAGGGCAGGCTCGTTGTTCTGAACAAGGCGCCCTATGAGGACAGGATGGATGAGGTGATATTTGACGGCGTGGTGATGGGTTCGCTTCGCTTTGAACTTGAGAAGATGGGATGGGTATTTATCCCCAGACTTGAGGGGGCGCGGCGGCTGGCAGGAAACAGGAAATGGCTGGTTGTGGATGAAGGAGCGGTTAATTTTATCATAAAAGGTGCCTCAGTGCTTGCACCCGGGGTTAATGAAGCTTGTGCCAGCATAGTCGAGGACGACGAGGTCATTGTACTCACGCCGCAAAATGAAGTAATCGCCACTGGTAGGGCACGGATGAGCGCAGAACGCATGCTCACGCATGAAAAGGGCATGGCAGTCAAGACGCGCTGGAATGGCGCCCCAAAGCCGGCAGAGCTATCATACGAAGGGGAAAAAAGAACGTGGGACGATGCCGTAGCCGCGAACCTTCCTATACTGAGAAAATTTGAGGAGAAATCTCATAAGTTCATAAAAAATGTCGTCGAGACGACGGGCAAACCGGTGACAGTTTCCTACTCTGGCGGAAAGGACAGCCTTGTCACACTGCTTCTTGTCCGGGATGCAACGCCCGTATTTGATATTCTTTTTGCTGATACAGGTCTTGAATTCCAGGAGACTGTCGATAATGTCAGGCAGATAGCGAGCGAATTTTCTCTGCCTTTAAGGATGCATTCTTCAGGCGACTCGTTCTGGCAGTCGATAGACAATTTCGGTCCTCCCACGGTGGAAGCCAGATGGTGCTGCAAGGTCTGCAAACTCGGCGCAATAACGCAATTGATCGAGAACAACTACGAAAATGGATGCCTTACATTCATAGGACAGCGAAAATACGAAAGCGAGATACGGGCCAACAGCGAGCATATCTGGAGGAATCCCTGGGTCGGGAACCAGATAGGAGCTACACCAATCCAGAACTGGACTGCCCTGCATGTATGGCTGTATCTTTTCTGGAAGAAGGCAGAATACAATCCATTGTATGAGCAAGGGTTTGACCGCATCGGATGCTGGCTGTGTCCTTCCGCAAGCATGGCAGATTTTTCGCGCCTGAAAGAAATCCATCCAGAACTTTATGGCAGGATTGAAAAATATCTTCTTGAATATGCTTCCCGTAATGGATTGCCTGAAGAATGGGTAATGTACGGCTTCTGGCGCTGGCAGGTTGTTCCCAAGTCAATAAGGATGATCGCCGAGAAAAAAGGAATCAATCTTGTCCCAAAATACGGAAAAAGGCCGGTCAAATTTACTGTGACAGTGGGGTACAGGCCATGCAAAACAGGCGGGATAACGGCAGAAGGCAGTTTTAGTGCGCCATTGAACCTTCAGCTGATCTCTGAAACAGGTTTCCTCACGATAATCGGAAATTCAAATGCAATAGATGGCGTAATTCTTTCGCAGAATGGGGAGGATAATGTGCATGTTTATGCAAGCGGCACGGTAGTGGCCCGGGGCAAGGACGAGATAAGTGCCAGGGAACTGATCGGCCTTGCTGAAAAAACGATCATGCGTGCCCTTTCTTGCACTGGCTGCGGAGTTTGCGTGGGGCAATGTGCAGCACGAGCGATCAGCGTCAACGGCACTGCCAGGATCAATGATAAATGCACGCATTGCGGTAAGTGTACATGGGCGTGTCCTGTTGTCAAGTTCGGCTCATTTACCGAATAACCTATCAAGAATGCTGCGTTTGAATTTGATCCCGTTTATCAGAATTTCTGCACCCTGAGATCTTGAGATACTGTCCACCTTTTTCGCAGTTATTCTTCCGCCTATGGTATTGCCGATGCTTTTGATCTCATCAGCGATTATTTCCCCACCTGCCATGGAGCTTCCGGTTTCGCTACCTGCCTTTTTTACCATTATTTTTCCGCCTTTCATACACGAACCAAGGTTGTTTGCGGCTATTCCGACTTCGATAAAACCTTTTTCGAGTTCAAGCCCAACATAATCAAGACCATCCTGTTCAAGATGAAAGGTCTCAGGATACATAGACTCAGCGCAAAGAGATGTCAAATAGCCTGCTACCATTTTCTCGTACAGGTCTATCGGGTTTGGGGTTCTAATAATTTCTTTTGTCTCATTGCAATCGGTCGGAGCGACCCGTTTTATTTCCGCTTTGCTGACGTTTTTTATTTGTTTGATAATGTCTTCAAATCTCATGCAATAGACACAGGCTGCAAACCATAACTATTTTGCCCATCGCTATCTTTTTCATGAAAAACCCCATTTAGAGCTTGATGATACAAATCCTCGAAGGCACAGTATTTATAGAAGGTCTGGATGAATTCCTAAATAAGCTTAAGAAGATAAGTAAAGAGAAAAACATCACGATCCAGGCGTTTGATGCAGATAAGCTGGCCGGAGAAGAGCATGTCAGGTTCGCTGTCAAGAAGGCTATCAACTCATTTGAGAACAAAAGAAATATTGCGAACGACCTTTCCAAAGAAATAATGCTCTATGTTTCAGGAACGCGCCAGATAAATAAAGCGATGAGACTGGGGATACACAAAGGAGAAAATAACATAGTCCTTGTGGCAATCGGGGAAAAACCTGATTTTTCTGAATTCGATGAAATAATGCCAAAACCCGTACTTCAGTATCACGAATCCAAGAAAGAGGCAATCATGCAAGCCTTCAATATCACTGATGAAGAAATAAAAGCTGTGGGAGAAGAAAAAATCCCCGAGCTTGTTCTTGAAAGAGTTGCGCTCGTCGATGTAATCAAATAATAGTTCTCAACTTTTTTTCCTGTATTCTCTGATTTTTTCAATTATTTTCTTGTCTATAACTCCCGGTTCCGTCATTTTCATGGGATCAAGGATCTCGGCCAGATACTTTTCAGGGATCAAACCCTTTTCAAGGAGCAACTCCTTCATGGACTTATTCTCTGCAAGCGCTGCCTTCACGAGCTCTGCCACGTTCTCATATCCGATATACGGATTGAGAACAGTTGCCAGGGCCTGGCTGTTCTCGAGAAGCTCTTTGCATCTTCTCTCATCAACCACTATTCCGGATATGCACTTTTCTCGAAGCATCCTGCTGGCGTTGGTCAAAAGCTCGATACTCCATAATAGATCAAATACAATAAGCGGGGTCATCACGTTCAGTTCGAGCTGTCCTGCCTCCGCCGCAAGCGCTACGGCATTATCATTGCCCATAACCTGGAAACATACCATATTAACATCTTCTGGAATGGAGGGATTTATTTTCCCCGGCATTATGGAAGACCCTGGCTCGACCTCAGGTAATACTATCTCCGATATCCCGGTCTTTGGCCCCGAATTAAGCAGGCGCAGATCATTTGATATCTTATTTAGATCTATTGCCAAAATCCGCAAAGCTCCGGACATCTCTACAAAACCAGTCATGCTCCATGAGAGCATCACGCTGTTCCCCTCATGAAATTCCAGACCTGTCAGTTTGTTCAATTCTAAAATAATAGTCTTCTTGAAATCCGGATGTGAATTTATCCCTGTCCCTACAGCAGTGCCGCCGATGCCGAGCTCAAGCATGCTTTTTTTGGCATTTCTTATTCTCTCGGCACATTTTTCGATTGCTGTTGCATATCCAGCGAACACCTGGTCGTACCGTATCGGCACTGCATCCTCAAGATGAGTTCTTCCCACCTTGATCACGCCTGCATATTCCTTTCCCTTTGCTCGAAAAGCAGTTGACATTTCTTCCATTTCCCGGATAAGAGGTGGAAGAGATAAAAGCACGCTCAATCTGATAGAGCTTGGAATTACATCGTTGGATGACTGCGCCATATTCACGTGGTTATTCGGATGTATGATGTGGTAGTTTCCCGGCTTCCCGCCCAATTTTTTTATCGCAACATTGGCAATGACCTCATTGGCGTTCATGTTGAATGGGGTGCCTGCTCCTGCCTGGAAAACGTCGAGGATGAACTGATCCCTGAATTTCCCATCTATAACCTCACTGGCCGCCTCCACAATTGCATTCCCGAGTTTTTTGTCTAGCATCCCGAGTTTCATATTCGTAAGTGCAGCCGCTTTCTTTACCAGCGCTATGGATTTGATGAACTCCGGTTTTGCTTTCAGTCCGCTTATCTGGAAATTTTTGGAAGCCCGCGTCGTAAAAGCGCCGTAGAGCACGTCATCCGGGACTTCTATCTCGCCGAGGCTGTCTTTTTCGATCCTGCCCATAATATATGTCTGATATTATTCCTGGCATATTTAATCTTGCATTTAAGAAAGTTTTTTATCCTCAACTGATATGAACAGAGGATTATGCAGGCAGAAGAAGGCGATCTGGTTCGCGTTGAATCAAAAGGCATGAAATATGAAGGTACCCTTATGCCTTCCCAGACAGGCAGTATAGTATTAAAATTGAAAAATGGATATAATATGGGGATAAGGCGGGCCACTGTAACCCTTCTTAAAAGAAAAGAAGAGAAAATGATCCAGGGAGCCCTTTCTCAACCATGTAAAAAAAGAAATGAAGAACTCCCAAACATCTCGATCCTTTCCACGGGCGGTACCATTGCAAGCAAGATAGACTACCGCACGGGCGCTGTCACATCGCAGTTCTCTGCAGAGGATATCCTGCGCGCCATCCCCGGGCTTGAGGAAATAGCCAACTACAACTGCCGGATGATCTACAGCATACTGAGCGAGAACATGCGCCCTTCCTACTGGATCGAGCTTGCGCGCGCAGTGCATGAAGAGATCAAGAACGGAGCGGAGGGCATAATCATCACACATGGCACGGATACCATGATGTACACCGCTGCAGCCCTGTCTTTCATGATCGAAACCCCTGTCCCAATCGTCCTTGTGGGTTCCCAGCGAAGCGCAGACAGGCCGAGCAGCGACAATGCCATGAACGCAATATGCGCCGCAGTTGTAGCTACAAGCGACATCGCGGAGGTCTGCGTGGTAATGCACGGCTCAACGAGTGACGATTTCTGCCATATCCATAGAGGAACGAAAGTGAGGAAGATGCACACATCCAGGCGCGACGCTTTCCAGTCCATAAATGCCAGACCCATAGGACGTGTGGAATATCCATCCCGCGAGATAAAAATATTATCTAAATACGCAAAGCGGGGAGAGAAAAAACTGGCTCTTCATGATAAACTTGAACCGAAATGCGCTTTGATAAAATATGTTACAGGCGCGAGCAGCGAATCGCTTCTGTTCCACAGCGGTAGTGGTTATAAAGGGATTGTCATTGAAGGAACTGGCCTTGGTCACGTCTCGACCGATTGGGTCCCTATGATAAGGAACGCCACGGAAGCCGGAATACCAGTAGTGATGACATCGCAGTGCATCAACGGAAGGGTCTGCGACCGTGTCTATGACACAGGTAGGGACATACTGAAGGCCGGTGCGATCGAAGGCGAAGATATGCTGCCTGAAGTAGCCCTCGTAAAACTCATGTGGGTGCTCGGACAGACCCAGGACATGAAAAAAGTGAAAGAATTGATGCGCATAAGCATAGCAGGCGAGCTCACACGGAGCACACGTATATAATTATTGACGTGCTTGTGATGATGATAATAATAATTATATACACCATATAATATAAGCGTAAATATTAAATACTATTAAAATCATAATGAATATTGTAGTAGGATTAGGTGTCTAACGCCTTTAGTACCCTCAGTCTCCTTCGACCCATCGTTTTAATTAGATACCTAATCACTACACCTTTTAAGATTTTCGATTTTGTTTTGATTTTTCCAGAACAACTATATTTTTTAATTGAGTGTCAGGGGAATTCCCGGTTCATCTTTTTAGCGGTTTTAATCATATCCCACATCGTCAGGAGAGCGGTATTACGGCGCCTCCGTTTTAACAACTGTCTTACCTGTTGATTTGACTTCGACGATGGCTTTGGTCGTAGATTCAAATGTTTCGAATCCCACGTCAATGCTTGCTATGGGGATCTGATTTTGATTTTTCCAGAACCATTATATTTTTTATTGCAGTAACAGGGTAATTACCGGTTTCATCTTTTTCCGCGGATTTAACCATATCCCATATCGTCAGGAGAGCGGTACTGACACCGTTGAGCGCCTCCATCTCAACACCTGTTTTACCCGTTGATTTGACTTCGACGATGGCTTTGATGGTAGATTCAAATGTTTCGAATCTCACGTCAATGCTTGTTATGGGGATCTGGTGACACATGGGGATCATTAAGGGTGTCTGCTTGACCGCCATGATAGCAGCGATCCTGGCAGTTTCAAGCACTTCCCCTTTCTCAATTCGCCTGTTCTCGATGGCCGCAAGCGTCTCGGGCTTTAATTTTATTTCCCCGGAAGCTACGGCGCGTCTGGCAACATCCTGTTTATCGCTGATATCGACCATTCTTGCCCTGCCGTCCTGAATGTGTGAAAACATCATTCAATCTATCCTGACTTTTTTCCTTTTCTCAAAATCTGAGATCAGCTCGGTCAGTTTTCCAGATAGCTCCAGGGCCTCATTAATTTTTAACCTTATAACTATCTCGTCTTCATCATATCTAATCACAATTCTTATCCTGTTACGCTCTATGTCAGTAAGGATCTCTTTCATGCTTTCATCACCTTGGGTATATTATCCACCACGTCTGTAGCCAGAAGGCCAAACCCGTATTCAATGAATGCGAGATCGCCAGCTGTGCCATTAATGAACGCTGCGGCACAAGCAGCCTCAAAAGCATCGTGTTCTGCAAAAAGAGCACCCGTCAAACCAGCAAGCACATCTCCTGTGCCTCCAACGGTCATGCCCGGATTTCCCGTCCTGTTGGCGCGAACCTCAACCCCATCCGAAATCATATCCACAGCGCCTTTTAGTAACACGTTCAATTGATTTTTTTTCGCAAAATTCTTCACGAACTCGGCTTTTTCGTTTTCGTTTTTGGGAACATCCATCCATGAAACCCGTTTCATTTCACCCGCATGCGGGGTAATTATGATGTTCTTATGGAGAAGCGGGATAATAAAGGGTCTGAGCGCATCGGCATCGATGACCGCTTTCCCGCAGAGCGGGATTATTTTTCTAACAGCCGAGAGTGTCTCATCCGAAGTTCCAAGGCCCATTCCCATGACCACAACATCGTGCCTTTTTATAAGCTCTGAAATGACCGGAACATCGTCTTCAACTAATCTATCACTGGAAAGTGACCGTACGATAAGATTCGGGGAAAAAGAAGCGATTATATCAGATACGTTTCTTGGCGCTGCAACTGTAACAATATCAGCCCCCGCCCTCAGTGCTCCAAGGGCACATAGCGCAGGAGCTCCGGAATACGCGCCGCCGCCTATAACCAGAATTCTCCCCGCATCCCCTTTATGGCTTATCGCCGGTCTTTTCTGGAAGGGTTCAATATCTCCGGGCCCGACAAAGAATTCAGCCTCAACTGGAATTCCTATATCCACCACCTCGATCTTACCAGTATATTGACGAGCGTCCGGGGCAAGCATGCCAGCTTTCATCTTATGGAAGGTGAGGGTTATATCAGCATGGACGCACTTCTCAAACTCGCCTCCGTCAGGGTCAAAACCAGATGGTACATCCACAGATATCACAAAAGCATCCGATTCATTGATGATATCGATCACCGTTGACTCCGGCTCATGTATTTTGCCTTTCACGCCGGTCCCGAAAATCCCGTCTATTATGATATCTGCATTTTTCAGCAGGGTCGAATCGAATCCGGTTGAATCCATGACCTGTATCAATGGAATCATTGTCTTTTCAAGTACGTTCCAGTTATGCCGTGCCCCCTGGGTCTTGATTTCTTCTTTCCGCCCCACAAGTATTACCCTGGTTTCATAACCGACAAGATGCCGCGCAGCAACGAAAGCATCTCCCCCGTTATTTCCTTTACCAGCTATTATAACAACCTTACCTGATTTTATCTTTTTTCTCACACTGGCAGCGACTGAGGCTCCCGCATTTTCCATGAGCTGGAGACTCTTCACGCCGAGATATTCACAATTAGCATCGATGGCTGCCATTCGGGAGGAGGTAATCGCTTCCATAACTGGATATTCGACCCCTAAACATTTATAATTTGTTCAAGAATGTAGTGGGTAAACATGCTGGCTAAAATCTCTCATCTAAAACGCGTCAGGACAATAGCTGACTACCAATTCGGGCGCGGCGCCGGGGAAATTCTCTTCCCTGAAACTGTGAGGTTCCAGTTTTCAATGACAAAGAGGGTGCGTCAGATCCTCCTTGATAATAACCGCATAGCAACGGTAAGGGCGCAGGATGGCATGCTGACGCTTGGTATCACAGGCGCAAAATTGCTTCATGAATTCATCAAGCACCCGGGGCAGAGGGTTGTTGTTAATAGCGATTCTGCACCTTTTGTGGCAAGAGGCAAGAATGCTTTTGCAAAGCACGTCGTGTCTGCGGACACAGATATCAGGGCGGGACAGGAAGTCCTGGTAGTGGATGAAGATGATCGCTTCCTGGCTACAGGGAAATCTGTGCTTTCCGCCAATGAAATGATCGCTTTTAAAAAAGGTATGGCAGTGGAGGTAAGACACGGAATCGAATCTGGTGAGGGGACTGATGATGATTAGATTTCTATTTCTTTCTCTCATGCAGCCTGTTATCTTCGATTTTTCTTCATCAAGGAAAAAATGGATATTCTGCAGATGATGCTTTCGAGTCTTTGTAAAAACTATTTTGGGTCATTTGCATCTGATTTTTCAGTTTCTGAAATACCGGTATCAGAAGTAGCATAATTACAAAACGGTATGCAAAGCCGTTTGTTTTCATAGCAAGGTTTATATATAATGAAGAGAGAAGTAAAGGATAAGACAACGAATCGTTGTCGGGGTAATAAAAATATGGCGAAAATAAGAAATTTTGTATTAAGGGAAAAGAACGGAAAAGAGACTGGAGTTTTCACAGGAAATCAGCCGCGTCAGGCGGCCCTGAAAGCAGCCAACCGCAGCAAGGGAACAAAATCAAAGCCGGTTGAACTGAGATTGAGAGAAAGAGGAACCAAGAAGGTTCACATCTATAAGGGATGGAAAGAACTTGTTCCTGCCCCGAAGAACAAACCGAAATGGATGCCTGCAAAAATTAATAAGCCGAATGTAAAGAAAGCAGGCATAGACAAGCTCAAAAAAGTTTAATTTATTTTTAACTATTTTTTATTTTTTTTTGGCGTGGCGGATTTTTTTAAGTAAGTTTTATATGCAGGAATCTCATTTCTTAAATGAGGTGCATTAATGAGTTCTTGGCTATTACCGGGTTATGTTTTCTGGTTGTTCGTGGCGATCACAGGTTTGGCGTTCACGCTGTTTCTCATACCTGAGTTCGTTAGAACCCTTTTCTAAATGCATCCTCAAAGCTGATAATGAACGGGCTCGCCGGGATTTGAACCCGGGTCATAGGCTCCGGAGGCCCATGTACTATCCGGACTATACTACGAGCCCATAAATTATTCCTGATACGATAGATCCTGAAATGGTGGCAAGAAGATTGACCCCGTTATTTGAAAGGTAACCTTTCCGCTGCAACGTGGCGCCCAGCACACTATCAATGTTCGTGCCAATAAAGCCTCCTGCTGCCACGGCAATTAAAAGACCTGTATCATTACTTATCAAAAAGAATGCAAGGACCGCAATTACAGAAGCGCCGAAAAAAGCCGCATACTCGCCAAGGCTTGAAATTGCGCCGTCTGTACCTGCGGGCACTTTTTTGAGTGTCGTTATCATTCTTGGCTCTCCTTTGCAGGTCTCGCCTATCTCACTCGCCAGCGTGTCTCCCGTCGCTGTAGCGATCGAACCAAGATAAGCAGGAAGCAAAAACGCTGAGCTTGCCGGAAATATCCTAAAAGCCATTGCCAGTGCAAGGGCAGCCAGGGAATTGCTGAAAACGTTCCTGTATCCCCTCACCCCACCCTTCCCTTCCGCTATCCCTCGGGCGAGCTTGAAATTGTATTTATATCTTGTGAAAATCCCCCCCAATAAAAAGAATGAGAGGAGGATAAAAAACCAGAAAAAGTTGCTGGATATAATGATCACAACCCCAAGCAGTGTCGCGCTCAGCATAGCTGAGATATCGGCAATACGCGCGCGGTAAGCAAGGTAACCAAGCATGAAAGCAAAAAGCAGGGCCTGAATAAGATAGACCGTGTCCACATTATAGCTGAAGCTGAATGCATAGAAAAGCCACATCACCATTGCAGACCCAAAGGGGATGAGGATATTATCTTCTGTCACCGTCATAGACTCAAGCAGCGCGCCTGTAATGGATCCGATGACCGCGAGGAAAAAGAGCATCCCGTAAGGGACGTGTAAAGTGAACCCTGATATCCATACCCCTACAAGGAATGCATAGATGCTCCCTGAGATCAAGAAAACAATACTCGATTTTGCGGAATAGATTTTGATGCCATTTTGCTGGGTATCAGCATTTCTCACTTTATCGTGTATATTTACAAGATCTGCTACCCCATCGCCAAATGTCGTGATGGCAAAAGCCCCGGCGATCAGGAATAACGGGAACCTGTCAAATCCTGTAAGAAAACCCATCAGCATGAGAATACCCATAGTGAAAAAGAGCTGTACCAGACCTGTGAGTTTCCCTGCTTTAATATCCGATTCCCTGGCCAGCATGCCAAATACCGGTGATTTCGGGGACAAACTTGAGAACAAGAGCGCACCCCCCAGGAACACTATCAAAAAAAAAGATTTTAGAAATGGCAGAAGTAATATGATCAATCCGAGAGAAATGTAGATGCCCTGCGTTTTATACTCCTGCCTCAGCTTCATCTTTAACAGAATCCGTGCTGATAAGCAAATACTTTATCCTTCTGTTCCAATACTGAACCATGGGACTGATTTCAGGACTGTATGAATGGAAACTCAAGAATGCAATAGAAAACCAGGCAGTACCAAAACATATCGTCCTCGCGCTTGCTGAAAGCGACCTGCTGGCAGATAGTAATTATGGAAAACTCAAATCCTTTGTTTCCTGGTGCAACGAGACCGGAATATGCACGGTAACGATACATGTCAACATAATCGACGTGGATGCAGAGCTCAGCGACAATATATGTAATAAGCTTGCTTTTGAAATTCCTTCAGTGCTCTCCAGTATAACGGGTAATATCAACGTGATCACACGCTGGAACAAAGAAATAAAAAAGGATGAAAGAGAAGGCATGAGGCTTGATATATCGCTCGGATACAGCGGAAAATATGAATTGACCCATGCCATCAGGGAAATAATGGAAAAAATAGAAAGTGGTGAAATGGTTCCCGAAGATATCGATGAAAAAGCAATAGAATCTCATTTGCTGTTCCAGTGCGAGCCTGACCTTGTGATACGGGCAGGCGGGAAAAGGTTGACCGATTTTCTCATCTGGCAATCGGTTTATTCTGAGCTGTATTTTACAGATGTTAACTGGCTGGATTTAAGAAAGGTGGATTTCCTCCGCGCTATTAGGGATTTTCAGAAACGACAAAGGAGATTCGGGAAGTGAAATTGAAAAGCCATTTAACTAAAATGCATTATTGCGTAGGCCGGATTGGCAGAACAATTGCGAAATACTAATCCGTAATGTCCTGTGAGCATGGTACTTCCATGTGAGCGCAAAAAGGGGCAGCAAAACTTACATATACCATAACGATTTATAATGCATTATTTAGTATTACAAAATTGCAATTTCGTAATACTATATATGTGCATATTTAAAAATAATTAATAAAAATTGCTTCAGGAGGTAAAATTTTTGCACATTCCAGACGGATACATCCCTTTGGGACAGGCGGCTGTCTACTGGATAATAGCCATATTCTTCATCGCCCGATCGGTAAAATGGGCGCGCAGCGAAATTGATGAAAGTATGATACCCCTCTTCGGTGTGCTTGCGGCGGGCATGTTCGTACTGCAGACTATAAACATAGCAGCTAATCTTCTCATACCTATTCCCATGCTCGGCGGCGTGAGCTGGCATATTGTGGGCGCCGCTCTCACGGCAATCATATTCGCAAGTCCATGGGCAGCGGTGCTGCTGATGACGCTGGTACTTGCCGTGCAATCCCTTTTCGGGGACGGCGGGATAACGGCTATGGGAGCGAACATAATGAACATGGGGATAATAGGCGGTTTTCTGGGATATTACAGCTATATCGGTCTTTGCAAACTATCGGTAAAGCGGTCTGTGGCGATGTTCGCAGGGGCGTGGCTCAGCATGATCTTGCCAGCTATAGCCCTGGCATTCGAACTGTGGTTTGCAGGCACATTCCCTCTAAAGCAGGGTGTTCTCCTGATGGGGACATTCCAGGGCGTTGCGGGGCTGGGGGAAGGACTTATCACCGTCATCGTATTTTCTGCCATAACAAAAGCCCGTCCCGATATAGTCTCACAGGACGCCCATAAAAATGTCAGCGCCATCAAGGTCGCCGCAGCAGGCATTGTGGTAGTAATCGGGCTTGCACTGGCTGCGCCTTTCCTCACAACCAGCAACCCGGATGGGCTCCAGCAGACTACAACCATAGTTGTAAAAAATGGAATAAACAATATAATAGCTCCAATATCACCTTTATTCCCAAATTATTCCATACCTGGCATGGGAATGGAAGGGAAAGTCATTGCAATAATGATCGGATTCGCTGCAATAATCCTGATTTCGCTGGGTGCTGTAAGATTGATCAAAAGGGCATAACATGAATATTATCGAAACACGCGACCTGAGCCACGTATACAGGGGAAAGATCAAAGCACTTGACTGCATCAATTTCACCGCCAAACGCGGAGAGCGCATTGCCATCATAGGAGCCAACGGAGCAGGGAAATCCACGCTTTTCAAGCACTTCAACGGGATACTCAGATCAACGAGCGGTGAAGTACTGATCAAGGGTGATCCGATAAACAGCAAGAACATCCTCGATGTGCGAAGGACTGTGGGTCTGGTTTTCCAGGACCCTGATGACCAGATATTCGCCCCGACGGTGAAGCAGGATGTGGCCTTCGGCCCCATGAATCTCGGCTTAGGCGGGAATGAGATTGAAAAACGTGTACGCGAGTCCCTTGAAACCGTGCGCCTGACAGGCTTTGAGGAAAGGGCACCGCATCACCTGAGCACAGGTGAGAAAAAGAAGGTCGCTATAGCTGGTATACTTGCAATGCAACCCGAAGTGCTGGTGCTGGATGAGCCCACAGCAGGACTTGACCCGGGTGGTGCCTTGCGCCTGATCAGGTTGATCAACGATATGAACAGGTACATGGGGATAACTACGATCATCGCAACACATGAAGTGGATATCGTCCCATTGCTCGCCGACAGGGTGTGTATCATGTCCTCAGGGAAAATCATTGGCGATGGAACTCCTGCTGAGATATTCTCAACCGATGAAATGATAAGAAAAACCCATCTGCGTCTGCCAATTGTAGCACAGCTCATGGAAATGCTGCAGGAAGAAGGCGTGCCAGTGAACATCAAGTTCACGCTTGAAGAAGCGAGGGACGAACTCCTCAGAATGGTGAAATAGGATGCACATATCACTCACGGAGTTTGAGCGCGAGACCTACAAGAAAACTCCCATTCACAGGCTGGACGGGAGGATCAAGATCTTCATTACCCTTGCAATAATCGTGTACGCAGTTGCCCTCCCCAGGGTAGATACTCAAAATTTCTTGAAACTCGGATTGATTGAGGTTTATCTGGGTGCGCTGCTCTTGCTAGCCAGGCTTGATTTTCCATACCTTGCCCTTCGATTCGCAATAGCCCTGCCGTTCGGTTTCAGCGTAGCCATCCTGCAGCTTGTCATAAAGCAGCCATTCTTGAGGGATTTCCATGTTCTATACACCCTCCCATTCGGGCTGGAAATAAGCCTGGAAGGTGCGCTCTTTGGGGCAAGCATCTTCGCGAAATTCCTGGTGTGTATAACTGCTGTAATACTTCTTTCTTCAACCACATCCATGAGCGAGCTTGTCTCCTCGGCACGCCGACTGGGGTTGCCAAAGGAAATTGCGCTCCTGTTTACAATGATGGTGCGCTATCTATTTGTTTTCTGGAATATGCTCGGACGGATAAGAACCGCACAGAAGACACGTGGTTTTGACATCTGGAATAAAAGAGTGCCGCGAAGATGGACACTGGAACAACTGGGATACACAATAAGTTCCCTGTTCATCCGCTCTTATGAGCAAGGAGAGAGGACATACCAGAGCATGCTTTGCCGGGGTTATAGCGCGGATGCTAACGTGTATACCGGCAAGAGAAAAATCGGCGCAGCTGATATTTTCATTTCTTTGCTGACACTTGGAGTTATAGGAATGGTGCAGATATCAGGCAATCTAGTCTTAAAATTTTTCTAAAGTTATCTTGCTTTCAATAAAATTGAAATACAATCATCTACAAAATAACAGAGGAGGTAGATTATGGCAGACAGGAAATATATAATAGAATCCAGGAGATACATCGGTGAGGATGGGAAATCCACTTTCGATCGATGGATAACAAATGCAAACGTAATAGAAGTGAAACATAATGACCAGTATTTAGTGTTCTATCCGCTCGAGGGAGAAAATGCTGGGAAGAAACACTATATACCGTTCTCGAACATCCACGTGGTCAGAGAGGTATAATTAAGTTCTCTCTGCCAGATGGAATAGATATATGAAGCAGTTAAAATTCGGTATCTTCCAGGAATTTCTGGACCGATTCTAATTCAGATTTGCTACTTGAGATATCGGATTTTAATTCATTTGCTATCTGGGTGAATATATCTTTGAGTTTATCAGTATCGATCCCTTTTGAGATTTGGACTTCAAAGATATATTCTTTTGACCCTACTCTTATTGAGTCGCAGTATGGCTCTTTGTATTTCAATAATACATTACGAACGATTTGCCGCATAGAATCGTTTTTAAACTTGAAATCAAGTATTCTATACGCGGATTCAAGCTCTGAGTATGTCCAGTCTACATTGACTGGATAAACCTGAAATGTGTAGTTCAAGTCATCTGTGTTCACCATTTTGGCTTTGAGCTTAAGCCCTTTTTCAGTTTCTCTTGGAGATTCTGCCATTCTTATATCCTCTGAAACTTATAATATAACTCAATAACCAAAAACCTATCGCATCATTCTAATTATTATGCTCAGTAAAATGTGTTACGTATTCCATCCGAGAAATGATTCAAGCAATCTAAGCGATCGGTGTACCTTCTCTCTTTGTAAGTTCCTTGAATGCGGCCATCAATTTTTTGGTAATCTTGCCCGGACTGCCTTCCCCTATTGAACGCCCATCTATTTTAGTCACGGGGGCGATCTCAGCTGCCGTGCCCGTTACGAAAACTTCGTCTGCCGTATAGATATCGAACAGGCCCATGTTGGTTTCAGATACTTCTATTCCCTCTTTTTGAGCTAGCTCTATTGCGGCCGCTCTTGTTATTCCCCTAAGGTTGTTAAGGGCTGGAGGGGTTATTATCCTGCCGTTTTTCACAACAAAAATATTGTCCCCTGAACCTTCGGAGATATTTCCATGGACATCGACCATTATCGCTTCATCGCCGCCTTTTACATTGGCTTCGATCTTGGCTAGAATATTGTTCAGATAATTCAATGATTTGATGTTCGGAGGGAGGGCCTCAGGTGCGTTTCTCCTTATACCTACTGTGACGGCAGTTAGACCTTTTTCATAGAGGTCACCGTACATGGCGCCCCACTCCTGTGTGATTATGAAAATATTGGGTGTGGCACATTTTCTGGGATCAAGTCCCAGGTCGCCATCTCCGCGTGTTACGATTGGGCGGATGTATGCATCTTTCAGCTTATTTTTTTTCAGGGTTTCTATGATCGCTTTTTTCATCTCATCTTTTGAAAGCGTTATCTTCAGATCTATCGCTTTGGCGGAGTCGTACATCCTGTCAAGATGGCCATCAAGCCTGAATACCTTCCCGTTGTACGCCCTGATACCTTCAAAAACACCATCCCCGTATAAAAAACCGTGGTCGTATATCGAGGTTCTTGCCTCCTGTTTTGGCACAAATTTTCCATTAAAATAAATCAATAAATCCATTTGAATCCCAGTCACATAAGGAAAAACTAAGATATATGCATTTTGATGGTAACGATTCTAAGCCAGAATTGAGTTATTGGAGAAACTGATCTTTCCTATAAATGCACATTTTGTCACGGCGGACATTTGGAGGATAGCTATCCATGTGCATTTCAATTAGTGACCATTCCTAGTCATTGGGGACCTACACAATTTATAAGCTGCCTGAACATTACGTCTAATAATCCGGTTTTGATTCTACAACTTTTCTTTTAAATATAATATTAAAACGCAAGATTTATATTTAAGGAATACATTTTAAGCGAAGGGTGAAATATTATGAAGAGTCTCTCGGTTAATGTTCTTGACAAATCTGATGAAGAATTTGCTGATACTCTGATTGACCTCGGTTTAAAGAGAAATGTCGCAAAAGTACTCACTTATTTAAAAAACGTTAAAGAAGTTACATCCCGGGACCTTGAAATGGGCTCGGATTTAAGACAGCCGGAAGTCAGCATTGCTATGCGCGAGCTGGAAGAACTTGATTGGATAGCAGAAAGGGAAGAGAAAAAACCCGGGAAAGGCAGGCCTTACAAGATTTATCAGCTCAAGATCAATATCGATTCGATAATCGAATATCTTGAGACCCAGAAGAAAAAAGAGTCAGCTGCTATGATGGCAAACATCAAGCGTTTGAAAGAACTGAGCAAGTAACCTTTAAAAGCAGAGTGGGGATAAGTGTGTTCCATGCCATTACTGGAAGTCTTATTCTTCTATAATAAGATACAATTAGACGCCTCAAGAACATCCTTCCCTTCAACGAAAGGCAGCCTGTGCCGTATGGAGTATTTTATTGCGTCCTTCTTTGACAGCGCCTTTCCAGAGTTCCCATCCAGCATCTCGCATACCACCATTGAAGGATTTATCCCTGCCATCAAAGCCAATCCTATTGAAAGTTCGGTCTGGCCTCGCCGCTCGTCCAGAAGCCCTGAGGCCGCACGCAGTAAAGCAACATGCCCCGGAGACCTGAACTCTTTTCCAAAATCGATATTTTCTCCGTTCATGACCCTCTGTACAGTCTCGCCTATTTTACAGATGGTCAGGGCCCTATCGTTATCAGTGATGCCTGTGAACGTATTCCTGTGATTAACCCACAGTGAAAAAGAAGAACGCGCATCATAGGGGATGTCCCCTTTTTTTTCTACGATGCTGCCCAGTGATTTATGGCCGTTCAGAGATACGCTTTTCAGGAGTTCGGACATGAAAGGAAGGCCTAACTTTTCAGCTGCCTTTCCGTATATTGCCACGCATATGAGACCGCCACCGTCACGGCGCATGCGTGCAACCTCAGCGGGTGTGACGCAAAGTGCCGGTATCACTAAATCCGTCTCACCTTCCCTATCCTCATCATCGAACAGGAGTATCATCTTACCCTGACGGATCGCTTCAATTGCATTTTCAAGAGTCATTTAAATACCTCCACTCGAACTGTATTTCCATCATTGACATTCAAGTAATCCCTGAGCTTCACAGACGCAATTATCTCTATTATGTCTTCAGGATAATGTGTGCGTTCAGGCACAATTACTGCCCCCCGGAGATCTGAGATCTTCACATTAAAACAGGAACCAGGCCCGAAAGTCCTGTTATTGTCCGTGAATCCCGATATCCTGATATTGCAGTTAATGCTTTTTCGAGTTTCGATACTTGCCGGGTCAAGTCTTACGTTCAAGGTGCCCGGATAGGGATCAAAACCCAGTTTTTCGCGGAACTGCTTCCTGTATCCTTCCAGAGATATGTAATACTGCCCTTCCCCAAGCCCGGTTATCACCTTTCCGCTTAAAAATAAATTATTTTCATTCACGGAAAAAATCGTTCTGTAATCATTCAATTCCCCATGCAGCGCTTCAATGCCTGTTCTTGTGATTGAGATCAACTGCCCATCATGCAGGATCTGCCTTGATATGAGCATTTCATCTTCAAGACTTTTGAGCTTCCTTGCCGCTGTTTGCGGGCTTGAATCTATATGCAAAGCAAATTCCATCGATGATATTTGCACAGGGCTTTTATGAGCCCCGAGAAGAGCAAGTTTTTTTAAAGTTAGTATGTCCATATGCCACTCATTTTTGAGATGCTACTCAATTATGAGAGTTAATTGGAGATAAAACTTTTCATTGGGCGGAAGGATAAGAGCCAAGGATCTTCAGCATCCCCGTTTTACTCTTTATCCTATCAAGGGTATCCTTTATAATCCGATCATCGATATGTCCTTTCATATCGATATAGAAAAGATAATCTCCAAGATTCTTTTTGGTAGGGCGAGATTCGATCTTGGTCAGGTCTATCCCCTTTTTAGCGAATTCTCCCAGTATCTCATAAAGCGCCCCCGGTCTATTTTTTTCAAGATACACGATTATCGATGTCTTATCATTGCCTGTTGCCTGTGACATCTTTTTCCCCACAACGATGAACCTTGTGAAGTTCTCGCTTGCATCCTGTATATTCTCATCCAGTATTTTTAACCCGTATATCTCGGCTGATTCCATAGAAGCAATGGCTGCTATTTCCTTTGATTCTGAAGCAATTTTTGCAGCATGCGAGGTACTCAATGCGGAGCGAAGCTCGACATTCTTGAAATTTTTTTTGATGTACTTCCTGCACTGTGATAATGCCTGAGGTATGGACATGATGACTTTTATATCCTTGATCCTGCCCTTCGAAAGAAGGCAATGTTTTATCTGGATTATTACCTCGCCCATTATTTTTAACTGACATTCCATAAGGAGATCGAGAGTTAGCGCAATAGAGCCTTCCAGTGAATTCTCCACTGGTACCACGCTGCAGTCCACTTCGCCGCGGCGGATAGCATCTACGGTGTCCTGGATATCATCATAGTAGCGCAAATCCGCTTCATCATTCCATTGTTTCGCTGCTTTCCCCGAGAACGAGCCCTCAGGTCCTAAGGTTCCGATTATCATCCGCACTATATACCGAAGGGTAAAAGAAATAGTTTGTGACTGTGATGCTATTACAGAAGTATGACCACCGGTATTTATGCTACTGATAGAGGATTTGAAGACGCCAACCAAAATCGACAATCAAGATGCATAAATAAACAGCCATCATTGGGAAAAATAACGCCAGATGTTGTAAAGCTTGCGTCATTAAAACAAATTAAACGAGAACATTAGCCAAAATCAACAGAAAAATATAAATATCTTCTAAAACAATTTAAGTAACGGGTACGAATGGTCAAAACCAACTATGGTCTGAAGTTATTGACAATCATTTTGTCCGTTTTCTTGATTGGGTATTTCCTTGAAGAATTCAAAGTTGGTCCAGGACTACTCCGTGATTATTTCCTGATATCAACAGAGCTATTACCCCTTGTCCTTTCTTTTTCCATCTTTGTGATGATATGGTTTGTGTATCACAGGAGCAAGGATAACCACTCCCTTTTCATGGGGTGGGCTTTTTTCGTTATTGGGCTCATTGACCTTTACTATTTTCTTTCGCTTCCATTCATGCCCGATTTCATCACCTCCAACTCGCCGCATAAGGCAGAAATTTTCTGGATCGAAGCTCGCCTGATCTCTGCAATCCTGTTTCTTGTGAGCGCGTATATCTATAAAGATACTCTCAAATGGTTAACGAATAAATCTGTTCTTTTTGCATCTGTAATAGTATTATCTTTCATGTCACTTATTACCGGTTTACATCCGGAGTATATACCTGTAATGACTCATCTTGATGGCAGTCCTACCATGGAAAAGACTCTTTTCCTCAGTATAATTTCATTAATTATTTTATACGCCGGCTATTTATACTATGCGAGGTTTCAGGAAACGGGGCATAAGAACCTGATATGCCTGATATACGGTTTTGTTCTTCTTGCTTCCGGTTATTTAGTATATCTCTTTTATGTTTATCCAGGCGCTTTGCTTGAAGCTGCAGGTTTCTATTTTTCATATCTCGGTCTATTCAGGTCGTCTATTGAGATACCCTATGAAAATCTGGCCAGGAGCGGTGAAAAGCGCGTACTTGAAGCTGAAGAAAGGTACAGAAACCTGTTCGATAATGCCAATGATGCAATCATAACGACCGATCTCCAAGACAGAGTTACTTCATGGAATCGAAGCGCAGAGAGGTTCTTTGGATGGAAGGCGGAGGAAATGCTTGGAAATAAATTCTCGCCTTTGGCGTTTGATCAGAAATTGCAGGCAGAGAACCATCAGATCGTCGGTAATGCAATATCCGGAGGGCCTGTCACGGGTATTGAGATGTTGCTTGAGTGCAAAGATGGAGCCAAAATAGACGTAAGCATGACCATTTCGCCTCTGAGGGACACGAATCAGAATGTGAATGGACTCTCAGGCATCTTCAGGGATAACACCGAGCGGCGGCGGGCAGAAGAACAAATGAAAGCCTCTCTCAGGGAAAAAGAAGTGCTTATGAGGGAGATTCACCACAGGGTCAAGAACAATATGCAGATAATATCAAGCCTGTTGAGGCTACAATCCAGTTATATTCCTGAGAAGAAATATAAAGATATGTATAATGAGAGCCAGAACCGGATAGCAACCATGTCTTTGATACATGAGAAACTCTACCAATCAAACGATTTGACTAAAATTGATGCAAATGAATATATCACGGATCTGGTGAACGGCTTGCTTAAGTCCTATGATGTCAATACAGGCCAAGTTGAAATGAATATTGATGCTAAAAATGTCTTGCTTGGGATCAATTCCGCTGTCCCATGCGGATTGATTATCAACGAACTGGTCAGTAATTCATTGAAATACGCGTTTCCTGACGGCAAGAAGGGTGAAATTAAAATATCGCTCCACCCAACCGCGGAAAATAATATGGAATTGGTCGTGCGTGATAATGGTATTGGGATTCCTGCAGAAATGGACTTTAGAAAAACCAACTCCTGGGGCATGCGAATGGTTACGATTCTTGCAGAAAACCAACTTCGTGGTGAAATCAATCTGGAACGAAGCAAGGGAACTGAATTCCAAATTA
This sequence comes from Candidatus Methanoperedens sp., assembly GCA_027460535.1. Classification (NCBI taxonomy): domain Archaea; kingdom Methanobacteriati; phylum Methanobacteriota; class Methanomicrobia; order Methanosarcinales; family Candidatus Methanoperedentaceae; genus Candidatus Methanoperedens; species Candidatus Methanoperedens sp. The sequence continues at coordinate 48,984 of JAPZAR010000022.1, read as the reverse complement.
AATTCATGGATGTGAAATAAATGGTAAAAACTCGGATACTTGTTGTTGAGGATGAAGTCATTGTTGCTGAAGATATACGAAGGAGCTTACAGAGTCTAGGATACGATGTTCCTGCAATAGAGTCTTATGGGCCAGAGGCTATTGAAAAAGCCGAAAAATATAGGCCGGATCTGGTGCTGATGGATATCATGCTTCGCGGCGAAATGGACGGGATTCAAGCGGCAACTCAGATACATTCCCGTTTCGATATCCCTGTGGTGTATCTCACCGCTTATTCCGATGAAAAAATCCTTGAACGGGCAAAGATAACAGATCCTTTTGGGTATATTATCAAACCATTCAAAGAAAGGGAACTGAAGATCAATATTGAGATAGCTCTATACAAACATAATATGGAGATGCAATTAAGGAAAAGCAGAGAATTCTACGAAAGTGTTCTGGAGGGCATCATCACAGGTGTATGGGTGACAGACAGCAGTGATGTCATTGTATATGCAAATAAAGGCATGGAGGCGATAGGGATTACGCCATTGCAAATTGTGGGCTCGACGGATGTGGACTTTCTGAAATTTGTCAAGCCATATTATCTGAAAGCAAGGGAAACGTTACAGCCTTTCTCTTACGAAGCCGTTCCTTTTGTTTCTGCCAAGGCAGGGACGAAATATTATTCCGGCTGGTTCATTCCCCGGATCAAGGATGGGAAGTTCAACGGCATGATATGTACAATTGAAAATATCTCCAAGCAAACGCAGGTGGAGAAAAACTAAGATTCTGACCGGGATTTTCTGTGCAAACTTTTAAAAACTTCCTCCCGTATTATGCGTGGAGATAAATTTGAAATTAACAAACTATATTCCGTTCATTGGCATGGGATTCGTGCTTCTCCTTGTTCAGTTGATTGCGGTCGCATTGAGCGAACCTCTGGACAGGAATGACTTCAGGGCATTTTCCAACCCTGAAGCTACAAGCAACGTTATTTTGTGGATCGCTATAATCCTCATTTTTACTGCATTCATTTTTCTTATCATCAGGATGAAAAAAAAATGGGTAATCCAGGCTTTCATCTTCCTAACAGTTGTTTCAACCCTGTTTTATGTTTTCTATGCTCTTTTCTCCTCTTTGCTGACTCCGGGCATCAATTTCCTTCTAACCATTGTACTTTCCATAAGTCTTACTATTGTTCTCTATAAATTCCCTGAATGGTACGTGATTGATATCGTCGGGGTGATAATCGGTGCAGGCGCAGCTTCGATGTTCGGAATTTCCCTTGCTATCGGTCCAACATTGCTTTTGCTTGTTCTGCTTGCTATTTATGACTATATAGCGGTGTACAGGACAAAGCATATGATTGCGCTTGCAGAAGGCGTTATGGACCTGAGACTTCCCATTTTGCTAGTTATACCTAAGCACTGGAAATATTCCTTTCTCACCGAAAAGTTTGATAAAGAGGAACGAGAGGCTTTCTTTATGGGGCTGGGGGATGCAGTGATGCCTACATTGCTCGTTGTATCCGCCTACCACTTTGTCGCGGCAACAACACTCCCGCTTATCGGACAAGTTAATTTGCCCGCGATCGGGGCTGTTATCGGGACTTTCGTGGGTTTTGCGGTGCTTATGACGTTCGTTATGAAAGGCAAACCCCAGGCAGGTCTGCCGTTCCTCAACGGCGGCGTGATCCTGGGATACCTGGCAGGAACCCTGATGGCCGGCACACCCCTGCTTTAATGCCAAAGGATTAAATAATTTCATGCTATCATGAGGCTTATGCCTCAAACGGTTTCAGAAAAGATCTTCACGAAAGCTTCCGGTAAGAAAGTAAATGCGGGAGATTTTGTACTTGCCAATATTGACTGTGCCATGACACACGACATTACCGGCCCTCTCGCTGTCGAAGGTTTCCGGGAGATCGTAAAAGGGAAAAAAAAGCAGAAAGTATGGGACCCTGAAAAGATCGTGATCCTTTTTGATCACCAGGTGCCGGCGGATTCACTGAATGCAGCCGCAAACCACATTTTTCTGCGCGAGTTCGCAAAAGAGCAGGGGATCCTGAATTATGATGTGTTTGAAGGCGTTTGTCACCAGGTTATGCCGGAGAAAGGACATGTCAGACCGGGCGACCTCATTGTTGGTTCAGATTCGCATACATGCGCTTATGGCGCCCTCGGGGCCTTCTCCACAGGTATTGGCAGCACTGACATGGCGTTCGTTTTTGCCACAGGCAAGCTCTGGTTCCGCGTGCCTGAGACTTTCAGGTTTGAAGTTAATGGGAAGCTTCCCAGGTGTGTATATCCCAAGGATATCATTCTGCATCTCATAGGCGATGTGGGGGCTGAAGGGGCAAGATATAAGACAGCGGAGTTCTGCGGTTCAGCAGTGAGAAATATGGATATCCCGGGGAGGATGACCATGTGCAATATGGCCATTGAGATGGGCGGGAAAGCCGGTATCGTGGAGGCTGACAGGATAACTGAGAAATATCTCCGTGAAAGGGTGAAGGATTTTAAACTCGATCCGCGGTGGAAGAGCGATACTGAGGCAAATTTCGCAGAGACCGGGGAATACGATATTTCCGACCTGCCGCCACAGGTAGCATGCCCGCATAATGTGGATAATGTGAAATCAGTGGAAGAGGTGGAGGGAACAAAGGTGGATCAGGTCTTCGTGGGTTCATGCACCAATGGGAGGTTCGAAGATATGGAAATAGTCGCCAAGCTAATGAAAGGTGAAAAAGTCGCAAAGGGTGTTCGCCTATTGATAATACCCGCCTCTCATACCGAGTATGTGAAAACTCTAAGGGCCGGATATGTCGAGCAGTTCATGGAAGCCGGGGCCATAGTTGAATCGCCATGCTGCGGACCTTGCATGGGTGGTTCTTTCGGCCTACTTGGCAAAGGCGAGGTCGGGCTGTCAACATCGAACAGGAATTTCAAAGGAAGGCAGGGAAGCCCAGATGCCTTTGTGTATCTCTCATCCCCGGCAACTGCGGCGGCGAGCGCGCTTTACGGAGAGATCAAAGACCCTAGGACAGTTTGATAAAAACCGCGGATAAACATAGATAAACGCAGATTAATAATCAAGGGTATTTTCATAGGCTCCGCGGAGGTCAAAAATGATACAACAAGGCGCACTTAAGGTAATGGAATGCTATGGCGTAAAAAGAGAGGAGAGCGTCCTGATCATAGTGGATACATTAACCCCGGAATCTATAGCCACAAGCCTTTTCGAAGCTGCTAAAACTCTCGGCTGCGAGGTTATGCTCATGAAAATGCTTCCAAGGACCCGCCACGGGGAAGAGCCGCCTGTTGTTATCGGAGAAGCCATGAAGAATGCTGATGTGGTGATCGCCCCAACCACCTTTTCTCTCACCCACACCCAGGCTAAGATCAATGCCTGTAAGGCGGGTGCGAGGATCGCTTCAATGCCTGGAATAACGGAGAAAATGATGATAGAAGGAGGAATCACAGCAGATTATAACCAGATAAACGATATAGCAATTGGATTGAATAAGCAGCTTGAAAATGCCCGAAAGGTAAGGGTTGTTACCGAATCGGGCACGGATATTGTATTTAACGTAGAGGGATGCACCTGGATGATGGACACGGGCTTGTGCAAGGAAAAAGGATGCCATAGCAATCTTCCTGCCGGGGAGCTCTATATCGCCCCAAAGGATGCGAATGGCGTTTTTGTGGTCGATGGTTCCATGAGCGGCCTTGGCATCCTTGATTCACCTCTTGAAATTTCGGTCAACAACAGGTATGTGACGGATATCAGAGGTAAGTATGCAGAAAAATTGAACGCTATCCTTGATCCAGTAGGGAAAAAAGGACGCAATATAGCTGAATTCGGCATAGGTATCAACCCGCAAGCGCGTCTTATCGGCAATGTGCTTGAGGATGAAAAGGTGGGTGGTACCGTGCATATTGCCATGGAGGATAACAGTACATTTGGCGGAGATGTGATCGCCGGAATACATCTTGATGGCATAATCCTGAAACCCCTTGTTTTCGTGGATGGCGAAAAATTTATTTTAAGTTAAGATATTATATATATAATATATGGAAGAAGAGGTCAACCAGTCTGCTGTGTTCTTCAGGTGTATGGTGTGCGGCTTTGTCTTTGAGGCAGACCCGAACTTTGTCCCGATCCCATGCCCGCAGTGCGGAAGCGAGGATACTGATAGGACTTAGCCGGGTTTAACTACAAGTTGCGAAAAGGCTATTATCTGGTTTGTTTGAGTATCTACGACCGTAATTGAAACCGTTGAGCCTGCTTCCAATTTCCATTTACTGTCAACTGTATTGCCCTGGTCCACATTCTCTAAAGGGCTGCCTATGTTCCGTCCATCCGATCCGCATAATGATATACTTTCGCCGGCATCCCAGGAAACCCCATCCACTATTTCCCCAGTATTATTCCCATCTACGCCACCGTAATTATCCCCTGAAATGTCCCTGTAAGTAACAACCATGTCCTTTGCCGAGAGGTAAGGGTCGCTTCCTGAATATGTATAACCCTTCCCTGCAATGATAATTCTAGTATTGTTCTCATAAAGAAAATCTCCACCCCTGTGTCTTAACACTATGCAATTCTTATATAGTGTATCCAGGTCACCTTTTGCTTCCGTCGCTAAGATCCTGGCTTCCGGCGGGATCTTGGAAGGATATAACCCTGAAACACTTAATACGGATAAAGCGATAATTGAAGCCATTATGACCGTCAAACCCACGAGCAGAGACACGCCGATAACCGGCGATACTGCCGTTTCACACCCGCTTAATTCTCTCACGCCCGACTAAGATTAATTAACAACTATTAATCATTTCGGTTTTGTTTTACGGCGGATTTATCGCAATAGCCCTGCTTATTTCCGCGCCAAGCGATTTGAGTATAAGATCACGCATGATATTGGCTTCCATGCCTGTCCGTATTCTTGGACGAGGAAGAGAGATATCAAAAATCTCCTTTACCATGCCGGGGCGGGCCGACAGCACTATCACCCTGTCGGCAAGGTAAACCGCTTCGTCAACGCTGTGCGTTACGAACAGTACGCTTATGTGCTCGTTCTCCCATATCCTGAGAAGCTCCCCCTGCATGATATTCCTTGTCTGGGCATCGAGAGCCCCAAAAGGTTCATCCATCAATAAGAGCTTGGGTTTATTTGCATACGCCCGCGCTATTCCTACCCTCTGTTTCATTCCTCCTGAAAGTTCATGAGGATAATGATTCTCAAACCCATTCAACCCTACAAGGTCTATATAATGCCGTGAAATCTGCTCACATTCATCTTTTGATAATCCTTTCACCTGCGGCCCGAACTCGATATTACCTCTTGCCGTCCTCCATGGGAAAAGCGCATATTCCTGGAACACGAAACCGCAGTCCTTATTGGCGCCCACGATTTTTTTCCCATCGAGATGCATCTCTCCTTCAGTCGGGGAATCAAGTCCTGCAGCCATTCGCAGGATCGTGGTTTTGCCGCATCCGCTTGGACCCAGGAGGCATACGAACTCTCCATCCCTGACCTCAAAATTCAGATCATCAACCGCAAGGAAATTATTGAACCTCTTGGATACCTTTTCCAATATCAATCTACCCATTTAATGAACCTCTTCTGAAAAAGGATTATGCTGCCATTCATCAGGTATCCGATCACCCCGATCACGATCATTCCAGCTACCATTTCGGCATACCGCCCGAGGTCCCCCATGTTCCAGATGAAATAACCAAGACCGATCGGGCTTCTGATAACCATTTCAGCTGCCACGATGGCCATCCATCCCACACCCAATCCGATACGCAGACCGGCTATTATGGATGGGAGGGCTGAAGGTATGACCACCATTGTCACAATTTTTGATTCCGATGCACCGAGCGTCTTCGCTGCGTCGATCAATCTTGGGTCGGTAGATTTTACCCCATATACCGTATTGAGGATTATGGGGAAAACCATTCCAATAAAAACGATGAAGATCGAACCACCTGTCACAAGTATGAATATTGCAAGAGGTATCCATGCCATGGGCGGCATGTTGCGTACGATTTCGATTATGGGATTAAGGATATTGCCTACCAGCTTTGAATATCCTACGCCGATACCTAACGGGACCCCTACTATAAAAGCAATGATCCCTCCCTCTATAACCCGCTGAAGACTGGCGCCCGTATGTTCAAGGATACCATACGTAAAGGATGGACCGTAAATCCTTGTGAATAACGAACCTATGAGCGCATACCATGTTTCAAGCGGGGTCGGCACATCCCGCAGGCGCATGAACGGGATGTTGAAAATATCATTCCTTGCCAGTATGACCAGGACATACCACAGCAGCAAGAAACCGATAAGGGAAAGGATATTAATGATTAATCCTTTTCCGCCAGAACCTGCTTTCATCAGGTAGCTACCTTAATTCCTTCTTTATCAGCCGCCATCAGGAAAAGAACATGCTGGATCGTACCCGGCCCCGGGTATCCAACGGTCTTTCCCCTCAGATCTTTCATTGATGTAATATTATTGGCTACCACGATCACCGAACCTTCGTCGTTCATACCGGCTATCACGCCCACGCGGGCATCGTCTATGGTGAAATCATTGCTGTTTATCCTGTGAATGATGACCGGTGGTATGCCCAGGCTGCCAACATCCACTGTGCCGGCTTTAAAGCCTTTCTGCATCTCGAATGCTCCATTCTGGAAAGGGGCTCCTTCTGCAAGAGTTATATTTATTCCTGCATCCTTATACCAGCCTTTCTTCCAGGCCACGTAGAAAGGCAATTCATGAATATCATTGATGAGATAGCCGTAACGGATAGTGACCGGCTCTTTCAGTGCTATATCGGTGAGATTCGTATTTTTATTCTGTTCTGCCCATTCAACATACTGGCTGGCAACCAGTGAATTTGCGTAATCGGATGCGTTCTTATATCCTGACTGGTTCCATTTTGCCGGATCAAAAATACCAAAATCCTGTATCCTCTTGATAAAGTCGGTATCTCCCGGTATATCGTTCCTGTACACGAATTCCACATCGTTGATGCTCATGTTCGCAGCCTTGCGGTCTGTGAGCCCTCCGAATTCCATTGAAAAGTTTATCAATTCCTCATGGTCCGGCGAAGCCGGGCTCTTAGCTTTATTGATATAATCTACCGATCTCAGTTGTATCAGTGCGACCCTTTTGAGTATCTCATCTGCATTTTTCGTGTTCTTATGCCAGTTATAATTGTATGCGACTACACAGCAGGGATGTCCTGCCCATATGTTGCCTGAGTATAACAGGGCTTTCCCGTATCCTTTGGTTATAGCTATCGAGGGGTAGGGTTCCCAGTATATGAACCCTGCAATTTCACCGGTCCCCAATCGCTGCACCACATCCTGTCCGCCCATTTTCACGAGGTTGATGGGCTGTTCCTGGACTTTATTACTTTCAACGCATCCGGCTGTGAACACTGCCAGAATAAGGAAAAGTAGGATCATTAATGAACTTTTCATGATTTTCCTCTTTAATAATTAATATTATCTTTACAAACGCAATATTAAACGTTTCCTTATATATACCTGCAATAACCCAAATGTATTAATAATAAATTCAGTATATACGATCGTGATAAGATGACAGCAGATGACCTCATAAGAGCGGCTATTGAATCGGATGAGGCTTTTATCAGGGAATTTGGAAGGATAATTAAAGACGAACTGCGCATCACAGCCGCTGAATTCAGTGAAAAATCAGGCATACCCCCAAGCACCATCTATAAATTATTGTCCGGACACCGGGAGCCCAATATCAAGACTCTCAGGCAGATCGTCTCGGTTCTCAGGAAACTGGAAGGGACACAAAAGACAGAGTTCATAGCTGTAATCGCAGCCCGTCCTGTGCTTGATTACATCAGCGAGAAAAAACTAAAGGTCGGAGGCAAGCTCCTGACGATCCGGGAATACTCGGCTACCTCAATGGAAGATGCCATCGTTGCCGCGATCAAAGCAGAAAGGGACGGGGCGAAAGCGCTTGTATGCGCGCCAATAGTGAGCACAACGGTCGAAAAGGTGCTCCGCATACCTGTTGCTACGATCATGCCAAGGGACAGCCTGATAGCGGCAATAGAACTTGCTGCCAAGAAAATGGGATGATCATAAAAAAACTATTGAGCTAATAGTTCTTCTCATTCGACCACCCTGACAGCGTGTAAATTGGATAGTATTACTGGAAAACAATGAAGGATAGATTAGGTCACCTGAAAAGGGCCCTTGACGAAGCTCTTAAAATGGATGAGATTCGCCTTGCGGATGAAATAGAAGCCATTGGGTTCAAGTGCCAGGGATGCGCCCGTTGTTGCAGAGTGGAATACGGTGATAATACTGTGGCCGTCTTTCCATTCGAAATACGGCAAATATGCAGGAAAACGGGGATGAAGCCTGAAGATATTGTAATCCCCACACCTTCAGAAGACAGGGATGCGGATGGAAATATCCACACTTTTGAATGGATTCTAAGGAGCAAAGGGGATTGTATTTTCTTGATAAAGGGTTTATGCGAGATCTATGAAAGCAGGCCGTATATCTGTCAGACCTATCCTTTCTATTTGCTGGATGGGCGCCTGATGGTCTCTGAATGCGAAGGAATAGGTGGCGATATTAGTGATAAAGAAAGTAGGAAATTAGCGGGCCCGCTGAAAGAGCGATATATCATTGAGATCAAAGAATCTATTAAACTTATTGAAAGGTTCAGGGGGTTCAAGCCTGGAGGAAAAGGGACCATATGCGTTCACGACAGCGAAGGGGAGCACTGGATGAACGAATAGACTGAATAGATTCAGCCATGGACGAAATCATAGTTCAACGTCCCGTCGTCGGGTTTCTCGCCGAAAACGGACAAGATTTAATACTGTTCAGGTAAGTGTTGTATCATAATTATGCAGAAACGGTGCTATGCTATTATCAGAGGCAAGGGTCAGAATATCATCTATAGCGGGGTTCCAGAGCCTTGAATAGACTCCTGGAATACTTTCAGAAAAATAACAATGGTATCCTATGAAACTTCTGGCACTATCAGACTTTCACGGCGATTATTCTCATGTCGGAGCTCTTCGCAACAAGGCCGGGGATATTGATGCCGTGCTTATCGCAGGCGACTTAACGGATTTCGGACCGGATGAGGATGCGCTTGAACTGTTGAAAATGTTCAAGGAACCGGTTTTAGCAGTGCCCGGGAACTGCGACAACCCCTCAATCCTAAAAATCCTGGAAGAGAATGCCATAAACCTCCATAATTCAAGCCACAATTTTGGCGATTTGACTTTTATCGGTCTGGGCGGCTCAAATCCTACGCCTTTTAATACGCCTTTTGAACTCTCCGAAAAGAAAATTGGCGAATGCATAGGCACATTATTGAGCAGATTAAAAGGAAACAACAGGGTTATTCTGGTGTCACATGCCCCTCCGCTAAATACAACAGATAAATTGCCTGTCGGAAATGTTGGCTGTGAAACATTAGCGAGGTTCCTGGGAAGATTTGACCTCGTAGTTTGCGGACATATCCATGAAGCCCGAGGGTCAGTTAATGTGAACGGGACGCTTGTCGTGAATCCGGGGCAAGCCTCAAAAGGGCAGGGTGCCGTAATAACGATAGATGATATTATAGACGTAGATTTTATTGATGCATTATGATCAAGATAGCAATCTCAGGAAAAGGGGGCGTCGGGAAGACCACGCTTTCGGGCACGCTTGCACGATTACTTGCAGGAAAAGGGTACGATGTGCTTGCCATTGACGCCGACCCCAGCATGAACCTTGCCTCTGCGCTCGGAATAAAAAATCCGCCTTTGCCCCTGACCGAATTCAAGGAACTCATAGATGAGCGAGCTGGAGGCCCTGCAGGGGTATTCAAATTAAATCCGATGGTGGACGACATAGTGTCGAGATTCGGGGTAATCGGGCCTGATAATGTAAAACTTCTTGTACTTGGCACGATCGAAAGAGGTGGGAGCGGATGTATGTGCCCCGCCAGCTCTTTTTTAAAGGCCCTTCTTCGACATGTGATCCTGAAAATGAACAGCGTGGTGATCCTGGATATGGAGGCTGGTGTCGAGCATCTCGGGCGAGGTACCACGAAAGGGATAGATATGATGATCATAGTGGTGGAACCCGGGGCAAGATCGATAGAGACCGCCGGAAGGATAGTGGAACTTGCAAGGCAGATCGATATCAAAAAATTCGGGATTGTCATAAATAAAGCAGGAAAAGAAGTAAAAGATATCGAAGACAAGCTTGATAAATATGGTATTCCGGTACTGGGTGTCATTCCATACGATAGTACTCTTATCCAATCCGATATGGAAAATATTGCGCCGATAGAGCAAGGCGGGGCAGCAGTCGAGGCAATAAAGGATATATGTGAAAGGATATTACTGAAAAAGGAGTGAATAACATAAAAAAAATGGAGAGAATTCCCTGCGGATGCAAATGCGTTGACGAGCTTCTTGGCGGGGGATTTGAGAGCGGGATAGTCACGCAGTTGTATGGCGCTTCGGGCACAGGCAAGACCAATATCTGCATACAGCTAGCAATCGAAACTGTAAAGAGCGGAAAAAAGGTCATTTTCATAGATACGGAAGGTTTTTCTGCGGAACGGTTCAGGCAGATAGCCGGGGATGATGCAAAAAAGATAGCTGGCGACATAATCATATACGAACCCGCAAGTCTCGACCAGCAATACTCGGCTATTGTTGATCTTGAAAAAATAATCAATGAGAAGATAGGGTTGATCATTCTGGACTCTGCTGCTCTTTTCTACAGGTTGGGATTGACAACTGACGACTCAAATGAAGAAAATGTGGCAATTCGACGCGAGCTTGTGAACCAGATTGGACTGCTCCATGGGATAGCCAGAAAATACGGGGTAGCTGTTGTGATCACGAACCAGGTCTACAAGGATGTTACCTCGGGTGAACTCCTGCCTATCGGAGGTAACGCATTAGAGCATCTTTCAAAGGCTATTATCCTGCTTGAAAGATCAGGAACGTCAAAGAGAAGAGCAACACTGCGAAAGCACAGGTCAAGAAGTGAGGGCACTTATTGCGATTTCCTGCTGACCGAGACGGGTGCGCAATAATCCAGATCTATTTCTTTCCACTCATCATTTTTCCAAGGTTCAGCAGGAAATCCTCTACTTTACTCTTTACCGATTTTTGGGATGCTTCCGCATTTGATGGTATCGGAATTACAGCTGCGGGAACATCCGGTTTTTTGGGTTTTGGAGCTTCATCTACCAGAAGGTACCATGATATTATCTCCGTATATGCCACTATCCCTATGAGTGCGGACCAGACTGCAAGCAATATATGGATGTTCTGTATGAGCAGCGTTCCTTGAAGGAATGAGAATTGCTGAATTGAAAGGAACTGTATCGTTTGTTCCGGCAGGAGATAAACTGAAATTACCGGAATTATCAACATCACAAGCGCTGAAATTAATGGCGAGATATATATTAGGAACATCAGGGTTATCATAGAATATATAAAAAATATTATAAATGATATACTTTCCATCTAAATCCTCCTCTTAATTTCTGTTACCAAATAAGCAATCAATGTCACACTCATAATTATGCCGGCAATTGCCGCAAAGGATGAGATCATAAAAGAGACTACCCCGGAAGTGTCTGATTTCAAAGCTGTGGAACTCTCTTTTTTGCCGCTTGTCTCTGTTTGGCCTGCTGTTATGGCCGCAATGGCATTCGATTTTACACTCCGGGTCACTCCGAGAATATCGCGATATGTCGCAAACGCTTCCGGAAGTACTTCAGCATTTCCTTTTAAAGAATAGCTGAGGGTAGTACTTCCGCCTGCCTCGAGCTTTCCTGTCCATGTTGTTGAACCGCTGGCTAAAGGATAGCCTTCAGGTATTTTATCCGACACTATTACTTGCGCAGGCCTGTCGCCGTTGTTAGACATAACAAGTTTGACACTGGTCTGACCATCAGCGTCCACAGAACTTTTTGCCATGGATATATACGGCATGTGCATATTCATTTTCATTCTCTTCGATGAGGATGATTGGCCTTCCCACTGTGCTGTGGCAGCCGGGAGGAAATAAAGCCCTGGTTTTGTTGGTATCACTTCGTAGGTGAGTGTCGTGGAATTGTTAGGTCCAAGTTCTATATTCCAATCCAGCTCTTTCTTGATAAGTTCTTCGGGTACCGTGTCATGAATGCGTATGGACCTGCTCTCAGAGCCTGAATTGTTTATGTCAAGATAGATGGTCACGTTTTCGTCGTCTGTATCCGGAGGGACGCGTTTCATTATTGATATTTCCGGGTTGATAAAGACGTCTTTGCTCACGGTGATCAGGTAGGCGTCATTGCTGTAATCGCGGGTCTCTATTGCTGCACTGATGGTAGTTGTTGAATTTGCCGGCATTTGTGTTATCCTGGAGTGAAAGGATCGAGTGCCGTCAAACCCCGTCATTGAAAAAGTCTCAGGCAGGATTTCCGCTGCCTGGCTGCTTCCCATTTCTATCCCAACTATGTTCTGTATTGCATCGCTTGAGATATTTGTCGAGACATTGATTGTTTCGCCTGGAAAGTACTCATTCTTGTCTGTGGATATCTCAGCTTTAATGGCAGGAGGTTTGTTCGTAAATATCTCAAGATCTACGAGACCGGTTCGATTGATGTCCCTGACGGCGATCCTGAGGTTCCCAAAGTCTTTGATGTCATTGATCGATAATGCATTCGTCTCAGTCATGCTTTTGTTCGAAATTATCAGATTCACCGAATCAGTCCCGAAAGTATCTATTCCGAATGTGTAATTTTCAATCGTATATGTTTCACCCCATTTTAATTGCGTTTGGGCAACCGACCTCCATATATCTTTAGATTCAAGTTTACTGATCGAAAGCCACGTGCTGTCTCCATTTATTCCAAGCACGGTTACACCTATAATATCGTATTTTTTGAACTGGTTCACATTGAACTCGCTTTTTTCAACCTGGTTCTGGTCCCTGTAGACCGTGATCTCTGCTCTGGTGTTGTCCAAAGCCTTTGCTGTTATTCGGTAATTTTCAAAAGATAAGGATTCGTTGGATTTAATAAATCCTGAAGCCTTCGCAGACCAGATATCATATGTGCCTGCAGACGCGACCGGAAGAAAGCATAATATTATGAAACATAGGATTGTCCTTATACTCATTATCATTTAAATTGAAATTCCTTTGGTTTAAATCTTTTCTTTAAAAATTGGGAGAATTTGAACAACAAACACCAATCGTTGCTCGTTAATCCTGAAAAAGGGTTTTGAACCAACAAAAAAACGAAATAAATATATATACCTAAAGAAATATATAATAATACGTACTAAAGGATGCACCAATAATGTTATAACTCATTATGATAATACTGATGTATTTATAACGAAAATGTGGTGAAATAGATATTCATGTTTAACGACTTGTCGGGAAAAATTGGAAAGTTAACCATCCCCGAAGGGTCCCTTATAAGAAAACTTGAGAGAATTAAGAAAACTTCAGGGACTCGTGATCCGCGGGGTACTGCCCCCTTATTTTCTGATGTAATAGAGCAGCTCAGGGAGCAGCTTAGAAAGACGCCGGAAGAGCTGAACAAGAAAATTGAGGATCTGGTCAATTCAAAAGCTGAGCAGATAAAAGCCAATGCGGAAGCAGTAAAAGGTCTTGAATCCCAGATGTCCAAATTAGAGCAGACGGTCTCATCTGGAAAAAAGGGTACGGACGAAGTCAAAGAAAGACTGGATAAGATCGATGAGACTGTTCTTGAATTATTATCATTATACGAGGTTGTATCAAGCACTGTGAATCCGTTTGTGAGCGATAAAGAGAATCCTGTGGCAGAAAAGATCAACGAGCTTGACAAGAAGATAGAAGAATTGAACCTCAAGCAACCAGAGCTTTCGTCCGATCTTGCGGAGAATTTTGATATGAAATTCAAGACTCTTGAGCTCAGTCTGGAAGAACTGAAAAAGTCGGTCGAAACACATGCGACCCAGGATGATGCTTTAGCGGAGAAGGTTAAAGGACTTGTTCTTGAACAAATAAAACCAATAGACGGACAAAGACCAAAACCAGTCATGCCGTCAAACTCCCCCCAGCCTCAATCCCAAAATGCCCCCCAAGCCCAGACTGCTAATACGCAACGAAAAGAGGAAGCGCCCCCTTACGAGGATAATGCACAGGGTGTGAGGTTACCATACCTTGATAACAGACCTGAGACCTCCATCGTAATTCTCAACTGGATCGAATTCCTTATGGAAAAGGTGGGGCGGAACAACCTGGTCGATGTGCTTGAATATTATATCGAAATAGGCTGGATAAGCGAAGAGGTCAGTTCAAAGATGATGTCATATGCGAGCGGGATAGATTATTATGTGGAAAGACCCACATGGAAACTCCTGCCAGAAGACCATACCAAATCCCTGCTTTTCATAGAACAATTGCGCGGCAGGAAAATGGATAAGAACTTGATCTCAAAGCTTGAAAGAGACCTCGATAAAATCATTCGCAGCAGTGAAATACTTGTAACCTAATGACCTCTCCTGGTCTTTCCGTACGTGTAGAAAAGAAGGATAGTTAAGAGGGTACTGGCAACTATCGGCACCATAGCCAGGCTTTGTTGATAGTTCTTGTATATATATATCGAAATGAGAGTGCCTGCCGTCATTGCAACGGGCATTAACAGGCTGAGCGTTGTAAATTTCTTTGAGACCATATTCACTCACCCTAACAGACGAACCATTGCGGCAAATGATAATTCTGCTGAAATGGCAGACAGCCATACCATGCCTACAAAGTGAATGTAGGAATTAAAAATACTCCCTCCATCCACAGCCCTCAATAAAATGGCAGAGAGAAATGAGTGGCCAACCATCAACGTCATAAGCAGCAATGAAAGGAAATTGATATCAACGACACTGCTGAGCGAGATGATGGAGGACATGCCTGAAGGCACATTTGCATTTGTAAAAATATCAATTAGCATTTTGACAATAGCAAGGGTAAGGAACATGGTGAAAGCAATGCCGCCGGTCAGTCCGTATACTTCTCCCACCAGGCTGGTTGCCAGAGAATAGCGGAGTTTTCTCAGCGAGATGATCTTCATGAAGTTATCCCCGATTATTTCCCCTATGACCTCAGGTTTTCCCCCCTTATCTATCCCCTCCGCAAATATGGTGGCAAACCGTTCGATCAGGTTACTGCCTGTGCCTGCTGCAAAATAATTCCAGGACATATATTTATTGATCCTTGTTTCAAGCCGTTTATACAGGTCATTGACATCAACAGTCAGGGGCCCAAAATCATGGTATGTGAGGTTGCGCAGCGAATCCCGGATGATACCACCGCGTGCTCCCGCCGTGGAGCCAAGAGCGCGCACGAAGCCGGGAAAATTATCATCCTTTCTTTTTATCATTTCTTCCTCTCTCCTGGCATAATACCCCGTTATCGCGAGAGGCGACAGAGCTATGGCGATCATAATGGTTACAGGAAGTCCTCCTCCAACGAGTATCAACAGAATGGATACTATTGCGCATCCCATTATCGATATTGGAAAAGACATCCGGATAAATCTGTCCGCCTCGGTCTCTATGTCCAGGGTATGCCATATCTTATCTCTGGGTGCTTTGCTTTTCATGAAATAGACGAGAACACCTTCAGCTCCAAGGAATGTAACTATAGAACCAGCCATTAGTGTGATCGGGTCCATGCCTGTAATTACAGGCATTATAAGCGAAATTGATGTAAGGAAGATAAGGGCTGTCATCATTGCGATGAATATCTCCTTTGTCATCTGGATCTCTCCAAGAGATTTCTTATACATGGTATCGAATTCATTCATCACGACCTTCTGTTCTGTCCAGATGAACTGGTCAAAGGGTTCCCCTGCCTCGGCCGAGTGCGCAAGCCTGTCAAGAAAATCTGAAAAGATTGCCGAGGGCGTTCTTTTCGCTATGAACCTGCATGCCTGTGCCAGGCTCAGGTTCCAGTCATTCATCAATGAATATATCCTCCCTGTTTCTATGGCGAGATAACCATACGCCTCTTGCGTTGAAAGGCTGTGAATGACCTCCTTCCTCCCCATGTTGGAAGCCGCAAGCACGCCCATGTGTGTGACATAATAATGCATATTCTGGTCTATCTGGGTCCTTTTGGCTCCCATCACGGAAATAGGGTAAAAGAAAATGAGCCCGATGCAGAGCACGGGTACGAGTAAAAGCACGTAAAGGAATATCCCTGTTAAGAGGCCCCTTAGAATGAAAAGCATAATTATGGGGAAAAAAAGACCCATAAATGCAAGAGGTAGGGCTACCTTCAACATGTACTGCTCCTGGGTCGTGCCCATACAATCAAATGCTTTTTTCAACATTGTTCGCCTATAATTCAAATGGAAGCCCGTTAACGCCGTTCCGCTCGAAAGCCCATATAATATCTTTTACTTTATAATAATCAGTGATGTTTTGTTCTGTCATTTTTTGAAGGACGTTCGCCCTGATCTCAAGTTCTTTGTATATCTTTTTTTTATCAGAATATCCAAGCTTCCCGGCAATTACATTCTCCAGAATATAGCTGTTGTTCAATCCCCTGAAATGATGCTTGTCATTAGTGGAATCCCACTGGAAAACCGCCCTGGTTATGACGCCTTTGGCTTCTTCGAGATACCCTTCAATTTCCTCCATAGAGACGCATCTTCGTAAAAAAACACCCTGCCTGTAGACCGCCTGGAGTATCATAACAACATTCAGGTTGTCGATAAAAGTGACAGGGACCTTGATAGGGTCGCCAGTGATCCTCTGGATGAGCTTTTTTACTGAGGAGGCATGGAACGTGGCCATTACGGAGTTACCCGCCTGCATGGCCTGGAATGCCACTGCTCCTTCCACACCTCGGATCTCTCCCACGATCACATAGGTAGGACGGGATCGTAGAGCCAGTTTCAGCAATGAAAACATATCCACCCGGGAGGATTCCGGGCCTGTTTCCCGCGTGATCATCTGCTGCCACGTTTCCTGGGGAGCCAGGACTTCTGCTGTATCCTCGACACTGTAGATTTTGCCCTTTGATTGTATGAAAGGCAATATCGAATTAAGTGCTGTGGTTTTCCCGCTCGCAGTTTCACCGCTCACGAAAACGTTCATGCCGTTCTCAAGGCAGAGCCAGAGGTAGGCGCCCATTTCGGCACTGATACTGCCCCACTTTATCAGTTGTATCACGCTTGTAGGAATGGCATTGAACTTCCTCATTGTGAATGAACCACCTCGCCTGCTTACCTCTTTGCTATATATGATATTTATACGCGAACCGTCAGGCATGGCCCCATCGGCTATCGGCCTGAAATCGCTCACCGGCCTTGCAATGCGTTCGCTCATCACCCTCATCCATTCATCAAGTTCTTCGTCCGATGAAAAATGGATGTTGGTCTCTATCATCCCAAAAATCTTGTGCACAACAAAAATGCTGTATTTGCCGATATTGTTAATATCTTCAAGATAAGGGTCGCGGATTATAGGTTCGATTATACCGTGCCCCACTATGTTCCTGTCTATGAAATATTCGATCTTCTTGAACTGTTCTTCTGTTAATGCAATCTTCCCTTTGTCTTTGGTGGTTTCACCTTTTGCTATTACTTTTTCAAAGAGTTTTTTCAAATGGGCCCTGAGCTTTTCTGAATTGTCAGCAGCTGGTTCCTGTGGTGTCTTTTTCAGTATAAGGCTTAAAATTTCTCCATACTTTCCTTTTTCTATTTCTGTCATCTCAGGCTCGATCGAATAATATCGCGGCTCGATCTTCGCATTTCCGTAGATGTGTATGAAAATCGGATCTCCTACGGGATATATGACATTGACGTTCTTTTTATCTATATCCCTTGAAAGCTGCGGAACAAACGTGGGTATAACGCCATTTTTTTCCTGGAATTCCTTGACATATTTCCCAAGATGAGGGTTATTTTTAATCGCTTCTTCAAACGTCATGCAACCTCATACCGGGAAGGGAATTCCCTGGAGACCTTTTTCACGATATGCCTTTGCGATCTCAAATGTTTTCATAAAATCGAAAACCTCATTTTCTACCATGGCATCGAGAATCTTCGCCCTTGTCTCCAGTTCGTCGTAGATCTTCCTTTTATCCTTGTAACCCTGTCTTCCTGCGATCTTATCCTCAAGTATAAAGCTGTTGTTCAGGCCCCTGAACTCATGTTTATCGTCAGCAGGATTCCACTGGAAAACTGCCCGCGTGACCACACCACCCGCTTCCTCGAAATACCCTTCAAGTTCTTCGATCGCGGTTACGCGCCGGATGAGCAAGCCGTTCCTGTACAAAGCATGCAATACCACGCATACATTGAGGTTATCGATGAACGTGACCGGGACACTTATGGGGTTACCTATGAACCTCTGTATCATCTTTCTGACGGATGATGCGTGGAAAGTGGACATCACAGGATGACCTGTCTGCATCGCCTGGAATGCTACCGCTCCTTCTACGCCCCTTATTTCACCCACAATGATATAATTGGGACGCGATCGGAGCGCCGCTTTCAGGAGCGTGAACATGTGAACCTGCGATTCTTCAGCCCCATCCTCTTTGGTAGCAAGTTGCTGCCATACATCATGCGGAGGAGTTACCTCGGTTGCATCCTCTGCGCTGTATATCTTGGCCTTGGGATCTATGAACACAAGTGTGGCATTCATTGCCGCTGTCTTACCGCTTGCGGTTTCACCGCACAGAAATACGCTCATTCCGTTTTCGAGGCATAGCCAGAGATATGCGGCCTCCTGAGAGCTCATCGTGCCAAATTTGATAAGCTGGGTAATAGACATAGGGGTTTTTGTGAACTTCCGTATGGTGAACGAACTTCCACGCCTGCTGACATCATCGCTGTAGGCTATGGCAATACGCGAACCGCTGGGGAGGGTTCCTCCAGCAATGGGGTTTGCATCACCTATTGGCCGTCCTATGCGTTCACCCATGGTTCGCAGCCAGTTATCAATGGATTGCTTGGAATCAAATCTTATATTGGTACCGATGTTTCCAAATATCTTATGGACAACCGAGACAGGATTTAAGCCCACGCAATGGATATCTTCAAGATAAGGGTCACGCTGCGTGGCTTCGACAGGGCCCGAATCGATAATATCCCTTATCAGGAGATAGCCGAATTTATCATATTCTTCTCTTGTCACTGCAATCGGGGAGGACCATTTTGGTTTTTTTCCGCCTTCGACCAGCAGTACTTCATCGAGAAGTGATGAAAGTGTCTTTTTCAGATTCTCTTTTGATACCTGAATATTTTTCTTGAGCCCTTTCTCAAGGACTTTTTCAACAATGAGATTGAACTTATTTATTTCATCCGGTTTTAAACGAGGTTCTATGACAATATACTGAATATCCATCCCCGGCTCTGTGCAAATATGTATGAATATCGGGTCTCCCACAGGGTATATCAAATTTGGCGTTTTCTCAAGAGCCAACTCCCGGGAAAGCTGTGGCATAAATACAGGAACAGTTTTATTGGTTTTTTGAAGTTCATCAAGATATTCTGACAGATGTTTGTTGCGTTTTCTGGCCTCTTCAAGCCCCTCGCTAGTTTCTTCGCTCATTTTCATCACGACACGGAGGCAATTTCCACGACCAGTCCAACGTTTGGCTCTATCCTGAAACCGACCATGCTGTCAACAGATGCAGATGCCCCGGTGAACTTATTCACGATAATCGTTCTCTTGATACTGCTCCCGAGTGTGCTTATTTTCAGGGAGAGGTTTATATCGCAAGACCCGACGAATTCAGAAAGTATATTGGGGTCAAGCTCAGTCGGGTCGATGGAAAGGATAATGGTCTTTTTTATCCCTGTCAGTCTTTTAAAAAAAGACACAAGTTCAAGGCTTTTTTCTACGTTGGCACTGTGTTTGATAAGGGAAGATATGGTATCAATTATTATTATGTCCTTTTCAAAGAGCGCTTTTGCCTCTCTTAGCCGTTCAATGAAATCTTCTCGCGAAGCCGCCTGGTCTATGAGGGATAAGACAGGTATGTAGAGAAGTTTCTTTTTCAGAAGGAAAGGCGCTATCCTGTATTCAAGCGAGTACATCTGGTTGATGAAACCCTTGGTAGTCATCTGGGTCGAAACATATGTCACCGAGAAGTCATTTTCCATCAGCCCGTATGCCAAGCGCTGGCAGACCGTACTTTTCCCGCTGCCCGTACCCCCTTCCAGCACTATGATCGAACCCGGCGGGAAACCCCCGCCAAGCTTCCTGCACAGTTCATCCCGTGGTAAATCGAAGCACCGTATTCCGCTATTCATAAATATCAGATGTGGAAAGGCAGTGTATCGAATACGCCGTTTCCTGCAACTACCCTTACAGTATGGTCTCCTGATGAAAGTCCTGGGGACGAATAATTCAGCCTCAGCACATAGGCGGGGTACCAGGAAGAACTACCTGGTTTGTCCATTATCGTCCAGTTTTTTGAAAAGTTATAGTAATTCCCATCGATGAACATGTTAACAGAGGTGGGGTCAAGCGTGTTTTTCCCGGTATTTTTTACATAGAAACTGTAATTATCGGTATTGTTATCGTAGGGAATCGCCGCGGGGTCATTGATTATGGTAATGTCGGTCTTTAACTGGTCAGCCAGTGTCTGGCTACTCATGCCGTAGGATGCTGTGATGGAATGCACGTTGGTTGTTACCACGCCAATGACGCTCACGGCTATCACCACCGCGCCTATGAAGAATATCAGTTGGGTTATTGCTTCGCCTGCCATTTTTTTTCTCGCTATTTATTTATTTTTACAAACGAACCCACTTGTTGTATGGCAATCTATGGTTCTGGATGGTACGCCTTCATTTCCTAAGTTATCAACAGCAGTTAAGTAATAAATGGTAATATCATTTATATAAATGGGACGATTATAGGAGTAAAACGTTGCATTTGCTGGAATCTGTGTGATAGAAATAGCTCTGGGAGGGCAAAAATCATTGGGAAAATCATTACCTCCATCATCCTCGAAAGCATATATGCGATAATACGCGATTCCATCCACATCGTATGACGCATTCCAACTTAAGTTAATTTTTGATGTATTCGTGCCAACTATGCCCGTGAAATTTATCGGCGAAGTTGGAGGAATTACTATAACTCCGTTCTCTGCCGCAACCAGTATCCTTAATTCATCCCATGGATTTTTCGAATAACAGGAATTATCGGTACAGCCACCAAACCCCACATCAGGAGTGTTAATCGTAATGTCAGATATATTCAGACTTGCATTTGTCCTGGGCGCCCAGACGTTACCTGGAGTCCTGGGAAATCCAATCTTTGAACTATTATAGATATTGTTTGATGTTTTTCTTGATAGATAAATCACTGTTGGTTTCGATGAATTCAATACAATACTCCCATTATTTCTAACGGTTAAATTGAAAAAATATTGTTCCGATAGGTCATTACCATGGGCATCAACATATCGACCATCACCTGATTGAGTCTGTATACACGTCTGAACAATAGTAAGAGCAGTCTGCGCTTTTCCCGCCTCCCTGGCAGCATAGTCATTCTCAGCCTTGAGAGGCGCAACCTGGCTGTCCTTCGCAATCCCATAATTAACCGCAATTCCCATTACCACCGACATGATAAGAAGAACCCCGAACATTATGACAGCATATCCCATTTTATCACCTACGGCGAGAGCGCATAATCAGATATCCCGTTCTCTGTTACAACTTTTACCCGCCTGCCTGTGGTGTTGGTATAATTCATTGGATAGAGAGAGATATTCAACTTATTCTGAGGAACCCATGTGTAATTTCTCGAAGGCGTCAAATTGTAAGAGGAATAATAGCTCCCGTTGACAAAAATCTCAAGCAGGCTTGCATTGAGCGTGGTCTCGCCTGTGTTTTGAAGTGTAATATTCAGGTAGACATTTCCTGATTTACTTGAGAGTGAGACGTTCGTTATCGTGACATCCGTCTTTATTTTTGCTTTTTTCATGGTATCCTGGTCATACTGGGCATTTTTTATAAGATTGTTAGAATAATCACCAGATGAGTGAACTGCAGCACCCACGACCAGAAAACCAAGAAAGAACAATGCAACTACGATTGAAGTTGATGCGCCCATAGTTTAAGTCCTCTATTATGCTCATCATTGTTATAATGATATATCTTGACTTAAAGGTTGCGATAAAAAAGGCTTTGCACTAAAGTCGCACTTGCACATGAAGTCTGCAAAAATTAAGGGTTCGGGTGCAAAGCCTGCCATATAACATCCTGTATGAAATCAATATCCCATTTATCAACTAAGATGCAATCGCATAATCCCATATCCCGTTCTCTGTTACAACTTTTACCCGACCGTTCGTGGGCGTATTACATATGGCTGGCTTTATTTCTGCTACAACCTGCGCCCACCCTGAGGTGCCGCTCCAGCTCATTGCTTGAGATCCTGGAGTGCTGGTGTTTTTTGTGCTTCCGCCTCCGCTGACGCCTGTTGCTATATTCCATCTTTCCACCTGAGGGCTTGTTGCAGCCTTTACACCTGTATTGTCCCGTACTACCGTATCGATAATCCAGGCATTGGCATTAGCCGTTGTTATTGAGGTGATTGCATTGTTATTTGAGCCATTATTTGTCCCTGTTGTAGGAATCGGGTTTGTCTGGTCCACGCCTGAAAAGGATACGGCTCCTGCTACTGCTGCTTGTGCTGTCATGCTAAGATTCACTACTATATTGTTGTTTCCAGCCGTAGGATTTGCCAGATACCACAATTCTGCTCTCACCGCATCACCAGTGGTCACCACAGAATACGCTGCTCTTGTCAAAGGAACCCCGGCATAAGTAATTCTCGTGACTGATGCACCACTCTTATCAATATCGACCCCGACTACCAACAATGAGTTCGACACCGACCTGACGGTGTGCGACCATGTAATCGAAGAACCAGTTGCGATTAAAGTGCTTGATGTGTTATCTATCCAGATATTTGGCGTTCTGGAAAAAATTATGTTCGTGGTTTGTTCTGAAACCCATGTATTCCAATTTATTTTTGACATGCAGTAGGAGGAATCATAATATATACCGTTAACAAAGATCTCCAGCAGGCTTGCATTTAGCGTGGTCTTGCCTGTGTTTTTAAGTGTAACATTCAGAGAGACATTTCCAGAGAAATTCGAGAATGAGACATTTGTTATCTTGATATCTGTCTGCATCTTGGAGTTTTTCATGGTATCATGGTCATACTGCGCTTTTTTTACAAGATTGTTAGAATAATCACCAGATGAGTATACTGCGGCAGATACGACCAGAAAACCAAGAAAGAACAATGCGACCACAACCGAAGTTTCCGAGCCCATAATCCAATGCCTTATTGATAATTAGTTATATTATTATTATATCTGCATACTTTGACTTAAAGATTATTATAAGAAGTGACCGTTTCAATTGGTGCTATCCTGTTATACAATATTTTTAAAATACCGGGATTAAAAAAAAAGTTCGATATACTTTAGGGGTATATCGAATTGCTACCTGCGGCAATCGCTGGAAGTGTCAATTGCAGGTTGAACGAATTGCCTTTTTCTGGGGTCAGTGTAAGTGTTACACTCGCCTTCGATACAAGGTTCAAACCTGAGACATCGGCATCGAGTCTCACTAACGCGCCAGTTCCAAGCGCCGGACTGGATGAACCGCTGTAAGTATTGATTGTAGTAGCGGTAAGGTTGCTTGGATCCCTTAATGAAAACACTCTGAACGTGCTTCCTGATATTGTAGTATTGCTATAGCTATAGGGGTTTGTGCCCATTTTTAACAAAACCTTGCTTAAGTCAATCTGCGAACTACCTGCTGCAGGTCTTATTGTAATGTTAATACCATTTAATGTACCAGCAGCGGCAGCAACTCCATCGATAGATTCCACATTGATATTTTCTCCGATTGCCGCTGCAGCCTCCTTTGTGGTTGATGTACTCTTGGACTGCATCGTACCTGATGTCTGGATAAGCACGGCAGCAGCGACGGCAGCCACCAGCACCATTGCTATGAATATGATGAGCGTGCCGACGCCCGCCTGTGCCTGTTCATTCTTTGATAACGCCTTCATATGGTTTCCTCCATTTTCTTATACTCATCATGAGTATAATAATATCTTATGGGAGTTTTTATATATATAGTTAATGGTTGTAAATCTTTAACAGCCAACAGAATAACATAAATATGAATCTTTTAATTTACTCCGCTCTCGAAAAAGGCAATGACAAATTCAAAGTTCAATACGGAATCCTGTCGATGATCTTCTCAGTAACCTTGACCTTCTTATAGTACTGTGAGGTGGATTGGATAAAATCCGCCGCCAGCAAACCTTTATGGGTTATTACATACCCCCCGTGGCCGACTTTCAAAGCCAGTCCCTCAAGCTGGAAAATGCCCTTCAACTTGCTGCCTATGCTTCCCCTGTCCGCCACCTTGTCAGTATATTCTCTCATATCGGAGAACCTGGTAACTTTCTCCTCGCCATTTTCTGCAAGGACAAGCAATATCAACCTGTACTGAATATCCCCCGGACCTGTGTTCATTCCCATTGATTGATAGAAGTTTGCCACTTCCTTTTCAAATTCAATATCAATGTGCATAGTCCCTCACTCTTCATTATCCTCAAAGTCCTCAATCTCAGTCTGAGATAGACCCAATCTGTTTTCCATCAAATCAAGTTTCTGGTCTAGGTTCATGGGTGTAAAGTAGACAAAGAAACCAAGAACAACGCCAATGAACACGAAAATCCTCGCAGCCATCTGGGTTTGGCCACTGGGCGCTATATTATCCAGAAGCATGAAATCAAATATCAGGGAAATAGCAACCAACAAAAAAGCGATCCTGTTCTGGAGCTTCCTTGGGATCTGCCTGAGCAGTATAAGGAGCAAGAGACCCATGATCATGCTTGTCGGAACGATAAACAATCCTGAGAGATAGACATTGATCGCTATGTCGCTATTGACTTCGAATGTGGAACCCCATTCCTCGGTATTTGGGCCGATTATCCCGAAACCGAACAGGGCGATAAGGTATATCGCCCCGAAGATAAGGAACACAGTCGATACTCCGATGCTGATGCGGTTATCCCCCAGGATGACATATATGATAAAATACACCAGGGGTACTGTAACGATCACAAACGGGACCGAACCGATATAATAGAGGATCGTTTCTATTTCTTTGAAATCCCCGTACGCTGCGAGCGTTCTTAAACCTGCGAACAAGAAAAACAATCCCACGAGCGACCAGAACACCATGAGGGCGTTGACAGTAGGTATGCTCTCCTCTTTCTGGTTCTTTTTATTTTGATGGAGGTTGACCGTGAAACCAAAAGTTGCAAGCACAATAGCGAAGCAAACGATCGCATTCAATAAAAGCCCAAAACTCATTTACTCATCCTCTGTATCGCCCTCAGTATTTAAATTCCCTTCTAAAGAATTTATTATGTTTTTATATTTACTGGTTAGTATTTATACTTTTTCAAGAAAGTCGATTCCTTGAAGCAGTATTTTGGAAACAAAAGTGTTATTATAGCCAATAGCTATTAGAATCACGGAATTATCACGATTAAGCGAGGATTTTTATGAGCGAGAAGATCGGAATACTGGCACTCGGACATGGAAGTAAACACCCCCATAACAAAGAAGTTGTCACCGGGGTAGCAGAACTGATCGGCAGGAAATACAAGAACCTGGTGGTTCGAACAGGTTTTATGAACATGAATACCCCGACCATGAAAGAGGGGCTGGATGCCTTCAGGGGTACAGGGGTCTCCACGATAGTGGCCGTACCGATTTTCCTGGCGCACGGTGTCCACACGATGGAGGACATACCGCAGATACTGGGTATAAGCAGGGATTCAAGGAAAACAATGATAAAGCTTGACGGCAGGGACGTGACGCTCATTTATTCAGAGCCGCTGGGAGCAGACGAACTGGTTGCTGAGCTGGCTTTCAAGAGGGCAAAAGAAGCCCTTGCATCAAACTGATGCTTACGAACTCCCGGGTTGCCGTGCTTGACCTGACCCACGGCGGCATGGTATTGGCCCGAAAGTTGAAGAAGATCGCGGCGCACGTGACCGGGATAGATGTATATAAAACCCTGAGCCTTGAGGATTCGGAAGGGCTGGAAAAGGAAGGTATCAATACCTCACAGATGCCCGTCAATTTGGATGACTTTGATGTGATCGTAGCCCCTGTCCACCTCGATCCCGGTTATCCCATGCTCGCGGATGCGGAAAATAACAATATTCCCATTATATCGCATCACGCAGCGGTGGGAGAGATATTATCGCACATCAACCTGGAGGACAAGACCATAATCGAGATCACGGGTACTAAAGCCAAGACAAGCACTTCGCTGCTGCTCGCTGAGGTCTTATCCCGTGATAGAAAAGTTGTGTCTCACACAAGCCGCGGTGTGGAAGACTGGAGTACGAAAAAGACAATAAAGACAGGGTTGAGCATAACGCCGGCAAGTATATTGACCGCAATGGATGCTATTGATGAGGCGGGTATAGACGCTGATGTTCTCATATTCGAGATATCCCTGGGTGGAACAGGATGTGCAGACATAGGTGTCATAACCACAATTTCCGGTGATTACATGATCGCCAACAATACAAAGCTCGCAAGCGATGCAAAGCGCCAGATGATACTTAATGCAAGACCCGGGAGTTCCCTCGTAATTAATTATTATGCACTGAGGTCTTTCGGGGCGTGCAGGAGGGATGTCAATGTTATTTCATTCTCTGATTCCGTTAATGCCGCATGCAATGTTTACTATGAAGATATAAGTAATAAAGGTGTAAAAATAGCCAGCTATTTGAACAAAAGACAGGCCAGGATTAGCATCCATGAAAACCCGAATTATGACATAGGTTCTTACAGGACGGCATTTGTGTGTGCAACAGCGGCCGCCCTTGCAATGGATGTGGATGCCGAAACAATAGAGCACACTCTCCAGGAATTCAGGGGGGTGGAAGGCCGAATGAGAAAAACGGCCTTTTGCGGGAGGACGCTAATAGATAACTCGAACTCAGGCATGAATATCCGGGTTGCTGAGAGCGCTCTGCAATACTCGAAGGCTCCGGGTGGCAAAATCGTCATGGTGCTTGGGGAAGAGGCAAAGGAGGTATGTGAAGGGCTTGATCCTTCCGGTGTCAGGAAATTTATCGACATGCACCTCGATGAACTTTATGCCCTGGTCCTTGTCGGTGAAAGAATGCGGCCGCTCGCTCTGGACAATGCAGCAAAAATTCAATATGCTACTAGTCTATCTGAAGGGATCGAGCTGGCAAAAAGAGTAACGCGTGATAAAGATATTATTTTATCCTGTGTAAAGTGTTTTAGATAATAAGATATGGAAAAACTCAATCATCCTGTCAGGCATGCGAAGATAACACCCGGTATGACCGTAGAACAGCTTATGGGCTCTTTCTCAGGCTGTGCTTTCGGGGCAGGGCGGCTCTGCGAGGCCGTGGAAATATACAGGGAGATGCTGAAAGACAGCGAATGCACCAAATTCTTCGGCCTGGCGGGAGCTATGGTCCCTGCTGGCATGAGGCAGATAGTGACCGACCTTATAAGGGACAGGGACATAGATATCCTCGTCACCACAGGGGCGAATCTTGTCCACGATATCATCGAGTCCCTTGGACTTCACCACTACAAGGGGACCGATTTAACAGATGATGTTGAGCTGAAGCATTGTTCAATCAACCGCATTTACGATGTGTTCATTCCCGAGGACCATTTTGCAAAGCTTGAAGATAAACTCCAGCCCATATTCCGAGAGCTTCCGGAAAGACTCTCGATAAGCGAGCTGCTCTCTCACATCGGGAGCAAACTCGATGACGATAATTCCATATTGAAAAGCGCATACGATATGGGCATTCCGGTGTACTGCCCCGCAATCCAGGACTCGATAATAGGACTGCAGGCCATGCTGTACAAGCAGACAAAGCCGCTCAATGTGGATGTTTTTTCCGATATGAGAGGTTTGATCGACCGATGTTACGATGCAAAGCGTACAGGCGTCCTGATCGTGGGCGGGGGCGTGCCAAAGAACTTCATCCTTCAATCTATGCTTGTTACTCCGAAATCTTTTGATTATGCTATACAGCTTACCATGGACAGGCCTGAGACCGGAGGATTGTCAGGGGCAACGCTCGATGAGGCGCGATCATGGGGTAAAATCGGGGAGAACGCACGGGCTGTGACTGTGTATTCGGACGCTACGATCACGCTGCCGATAATCGTGGCGGCTGCGAAAGGCGGGAGCTGACATGCTTAAAAAGACACAACTCATACTGGCCCTTGATATTGCGGATAAAGCCAGGGCAATCTCCTTATCCATAGACCTGGCAAATTATACAGATGCCGTAAAAATAGGTTATCCGCTTGTTCTTGGCGCCGGGATTGATATAATCAAGGATATTTCGGACATCGTGCCCGTAATCGTGGATTTCAAGGTAGCGGATATACCGAATACCGCAAGGTTGATATGCAGCCAGGCATTCGATGCCGGAGCCAGCGCCGTCATCGTACACGGGTTTACGGGAAGCGATAGCCTCTTGGAATGCGTAAGGACGGCCAGGGAATTTGATGGCTCGATATACGTCGTAACGGAAATGAGCCATCCCGGAGCTCTTGATTTCATGGCGCCTGTATCTGATGCGCTTGCACAGCTTGCGGTTGATTGTAATGCTTCCGGTGTGGTGGCGCCGGCCACGCGACCTGAAAGAGTGAAAGTAATACGCAGCATCGTGGGAGATATGACAATAATCTCACCAGGCGTGGGAGCGCAGGGAGGGAGCGCCGCCGATGCGATAAGGGCGGGGACGGATTATGTTATCGTGGGGAGGAGCATATATAATTCCAGGGATCCTGTAATTGAAGCCGAAAAAATAGTCAGAGAGATTGAAAACTGCCGATGATGATAACACATTACTGAAATATGATGAACCCTATGAGTACTGATGGCAGGAATCTACACGAAGTAGTTTTTCTTGATTCAATTGTTTTTAGAACCTATTATTGACGATATTGGCTTATCTTCAAAAAATCGAGATAGTCGATATAATCTTAATTGGAAATCTGATGAAAAATGTTATTTTGGTTCTAGTCAGTATTGGGATGCACAAAAACGCCTATCGCCTACACGGCATCCCTGCCCACAAATAGAAGAAACCGGGCTCCGGCTTGCGAAGCCGTTAAAGCGGCTCAAGACTATCCTGACGCTATGGCAATATCCACATATGGAAATACATTTAGGAAAGAATAAAGATCAATACGATAAAGAAATTGTTTGAAGGAAATTTTAATTCCGTTTTTTCTGATGCGTGCCTCGAAACACAAGAGAGAAAGCCAAAATAACACGACACCTGAAGAAAACACTGGAAAAAACAATGAACACGGCGTAGCTGGTTTAAATCCCGCCATGCGAGGCTGCCCCAGATTTTTCGCACAAAATATTAAATATGCGAATGAACTATCGTATGATTCGATTCAATATAGATTGATATGCCCCAAAATGAAAAAACAGATAATTACTCAATAGAGGTCAGGAATCTCACAAAAAGGTTCGGCAACTTTACAGCAGTAGACAATATTTCCTTTTCAGTAAAACGGGGGGAGACCTTTGCATTCCTCGGACCCAACGGCGCCGGGAAAACAACCACAATAAAGATGCTCACAACTCTTCTTCGCCCCACTGCCGGGACAATGCTCGTGAACGGCTACGACCCCATTAAGAACCAGGATGCAGTCAGGCGCTCTTTTGGGATTGTATTCCAGGACCAGAGCCTTGACGAAGAGCTTACCACGTACGAAAACATGGAATTCCACGGCGTGCTTTACAGGGTGCCTGATAAAATATTAGGGGCAAGAATCGAAGAACTTCTTAATTTCGTAGAACTCTGGGACAGGAAAAACGATCTTGTAAAACACTTTTCAGGAGGGATGAAGCGCAGACTTGAAATTGCAAGGGGGCTTCTTCATACGCCGCAGGTATTGTTCCTTGATGAACCGACCATAGGCCTTGACCCGCAGACACGCAATCACATCTGGAAATACCTGAAAGACCTAAACGGAACCGCGGGTATTACAGTATTTTTCACCACACATTATATGGATGAAGCGGAGCGCGTTGCGGACCGCGTGGCAATCATAGACCACGGGAAAATCGTTTCCGAAGGCAGCCCGGAAGGTCTTATGACAGAAACAGGTACAAAGTCGCTGGAAGAAGCATTTCTCTCCCTGACAGGCAAAAAAATACGCGAGGAAGAAGCAGGAAGTATCGACCAGATGCGGATGAACCGCAAGATGTGGAGCAAATAATGATTAGAACAATTTACATACTCTGGCTCAGGCAGCTCAAGCGATATGTCCGTTCACGCTCAAGGATCATAGGCTCACTCGGGCAGCCCCTTCTCTTCCTGGTCGCGCTGGGATACGGGTTCGGTCCCATATTCCAGAAAGCAGGGCAGGGAAATTACCTTGAATTCCTTGCTCCCGGAGTTATTGCCATGAGCATTCTTTTTACCGCGATCTTTTCAGGGATAGAGATCATTTGGGATAAGCAGTTCGGATTCCTGAAAGAAACGCTTGTTGCTCCTGTATCGCGGTTCAATATCATGATAGGCAGAACCCTTGGCGGCGCAACGGTGGCAACGCTTCAGGGCATTATCGTGTTTCTTATATCAATAGCGGTCGGATTCAGACCAACAAATAATGCGTTCCTGCCTGTAGCCTTTCTAGTAATGGTGCTGACAGCTTTACTCTTTACAGCTATGGGTACGGCCATAGCATCGCTACTTGAAGACATGCAGGGTTTCCAGATGATCATGAATTTCCTGGTGATGCCGATCTTTTTTCTTTCCGGGGCCCTCTTCCCTCTGGCAGGACTTCCTGATTCGATTGTCACAATAGCAAGCCTGAACCCCCTGACATTCGGAGTTGACGGCTTAAGAGGGGCTCTCATTGGTCAGATGCACTTTGGTTTTATAACAGATTTTGCAGTGCTTTCAGGCATTACGGCGCTCTTCCTTGTGATCGGAAGCTATCTGTTTTCGAAAATTGAGATATGATATGCCTGAAAGAAATTATTAAATATTTAATTTAATTATCGATTAAAAATCGTAAAAAAGTGAAAAGGAGTTTAATTATGGTAATTCCAGGAATATCAGGAAGCCACAAAATTGTTATGAGGGAGAAATGGTGCATTTGAAGCCTTCTACAGAAATTCTCAACAAGCAGAATGAAGGTAGTAACATTTCTACAGTGTCCCTTGTAAGGTGCCAAACCTATAATAATTCAAATATTGAGGACGCGATCGAAAAAGCACTGGGGCTTATTGGCGGTATTGAAAGTTATGTTAAACCTGGTGATCATGTCCTTTTAAAGATCAATCTCCTGACAGGTGATGTTCCTGAAAAGGCAGTTACCACGCATCCGGCGATCGTACGGGCCATGATACATCAGGTTAGAGCAGCAGGAGGCATCCCGCAGGTTGGCGATTGCAGTGGATATGAAGGAGCGTCAAATCGTAAAAGGTACTTTGCTGCCTGCCGCAGTTCTGGCATCATGCAGGTATGTGAGGAGGAAGGGGCAGAGATCCTGCACCTGAGTGCGGAATCTGTTGATGCAAAAAATGCCAGCGGTCGTATGTTTAAAAGCTTCATCTTATCAAAGCAGGTTCTGCAAGCTGATGTGCTGATCTCCCTGCCAAAACTCAAAACCCATGGGCTGACATTATTTACCGGAGGAGTAAAGAATAACTTCGGCTGTGTAACCGGCCTCAATAAGGCAAAAATGCATCTTCGTGCCCAGGATCCGGAAACATTTTCCCAGATGCTCGTGGATCTGCTTGGCATAGTGCGGCCTGAATTGACATTGATGGATGCAGTGGTCGGTATGGAAGGCAACGGGCCGAGCAACGGCACGCCAAAAAAAGTCAATGCAATTCTTGCAAGTAAAGACCCCGTGGCACTTGATGCAGTAGCATGCAAGATGGTTGGCATAGAGCCGTTCATGGTGCCTTCCACTCGACTTGCGCACGAACAGGGCAGAGGTGTGGGAAATATTTCCAGTATCAATGTACTTGGAGAGAATCTGATGGACATGCAAATCAAGGACTTTCAGCTTCCTTCTGGCACTGCATCATTTTTCCGTGCCAGAGGTTTGATGCGTTTCCTTCGCAGTATGTTGGTGGCTAAACCTGAGCTGGTGAGAGAAAATTGCAAGAAATGCTGGATATGCATGGAACACTGTCCTTCCGGTGCGTTGTCAAAAAAAGGGGAGTATCCTTCGTTTGATCATAAGAAATGTATCCGATGTTATTGCTGCCAGGAATTATGTCCCAGCAATGCCATTGAATTGAGGACACCTTTTCTGGGCAGGTTTGTGAAATAATTGTATGCAGGCCGCGACAGTTGGAAAGGATTCTCGCATGCGCGGTAAGGTCACTACCATAACTGCCGGGATAGTATTCGATAGGTCTATTTTTTTTTCTTGAAATGCCGGAACTCTGATCGTTATCGGTATATAAAACCCAAAGGCGCAAAAGTCTCTTGAGTTGGACAAACGTGTTAAGACGCGCAATGCCACGGGAACCCCGATTTCGTTGAACTTAAACAAATCGATTCCGCTATTAACGAAACCATCAAATTAGCCAATTGAATTAAAAACTTATCTATTTTTCAGATATGACCTGATCCCTGCAAAAAGCTAGATAGAGAATCCTGTAGAAGGCAGGGGGATTATTGTTCCTTATCGGCCTTTATTTGCACATCGAAAAGGATTATTCCGGCAAACACGTCCAAAAAGCTTATTTCCCTTCATGTTCCTGGAAATGCTCTCAAGACGATTGACTCAAGAAAGCTGAAACGCTCTTATATTATCCCTGATAAATTGGGTAAATAAAACTGGCTTTCTTCTCGTGACCTTTTCTACTGTGGGATAAACTTCCGCAAGATAACCTGCCTTAGCGATCTTATTTAATTCTGCAAGCCCATTGACCATCCACTGGGGCATTCCCATTTTAGTCAAGGAATCATTGGCCGCGCTTTCAGGAATGTCCACATACTTGATGGTTCTTCCTAAAGCCTTTCCGAAAAGTAGAGCGATATCGTAATTAGAAAGAGCTTCGCCGCCAGTCAGCGGATAGACTTGCCCCTCATGTCCTCGCTCGGTCAATGCTGCCACCGCCACTACCGCAATATCGCGCACATCCACATAGCTCACCTTTCCATCACCGAGAGGAGCATAAAAGGCGTTCCGGGTCTTGATGGAGTCAGCATACCCCAAATAGTTCTGCATGAAGGGAGCAGGACGGAGAAACGTATAAGATATGCCGGACTCTTCAATTGACTTTTCCACTTCCCGATGCCATCTTGGGATCGTAGTGGCATTCTCATCTGCAGTCAGTGCCGAAGAGCGGACTATGTACTTAACTCCTGCCTTTTTCGCTGCTTGAACAACATTGATACCGAGTTCCACCAGGTTTTCAACGAACGGCGTCAGTGAAAAGAGTTTATCAACCCCATTAAGGGCTTTCTCAAGCGATCCTGGATCGCTGAAATCACCCTTAACCTGTTCCACTCCTGCCTTTTCCCAGACGGGATTGTTCTGCCTTGATCGAACCATGATCTTAAAAGGAACTTTTCGCTTAATCAGCTCTTCAGCCACCTGGCTTCCGATATGCCCTGTTGCACCGGTAATTAAGATTGTATTCGCCATTATTAGCACTCCCCCTAGTTCTTTAATCTCTTTTACATAATATTTCGCAATCCGTCTTTGTTACATGAGTTATGCTGGTACTCCATGTGTCCTACATATTCTCCATCATTTCCAGCGCTTCTTCAAGCGGCAAAGCAGGAGCTATATGAGGCACTCCTATTTCCCTGAACGGGTAGGTTATCTTTAGAATCGATTCTTCATTTGAGGCATCAAATATTGCTAAAGAGATATGCCGACCTATCAGCAGATATCTGCCTATCAATTTAACTCCTTTGGGATATTTGAATTCTTTCCAAAGTTCCAGAAGTTTTGATGTATTCTCTGGAACCCACTTGAACCATAGGACAAACAACATTTACTAACCTCCTATATTATGTATGTAATAAGGCGATATAAGTACTTTGGCGTCTGATATATACTGTTTATCCCGCCATGGCAAGCCGTTCCCGATAGAACTTTCCATAAAGAACACCCGAAAAAATAATAAGGAGGAGAATTAAATGTCGCCCTCAAAACTGGATCAGTTTACTGATTCCGAAACCGCATATTCTGGCTGGAATTGGCTCTACAAAGTTGATGGCGCAGCCTGCCCTGATCCTGCGCGGCATTATTGTCTCTACAAAAAAGATAATCTATCAGGCTGGAATGGCGGCAAAGCTGTTAGTCCAATTGAAGACTACAAGAGTTGATTTTCATATGGGTGATTTATAAATCGAAGCCGCCAACAGTGAGCGCACCGGGCACGGTCCGGATGAAATTCGGACGAATCGCGCCATAGCGAAGCATTTCATGTCAGAATTTCAATATCACCTTGTCCATTGCGGAGGAAGCATTTTCATCCGCTTTCAAGTACTTTAATCAAGCCGTATATAAGAAGGTTTAGTGGAGTTTGTATGTTATGTTTTTTCCCAAGTTCTATGATTTTTCCATTTAAAAAATCAACTTCAGTCTTCCTTTTATTAATAATATCAACTAACATAGAAGTCTTATGCTCATATCCTTTTTCTAGAGCATTATCCATTGATTTTCCAAGACGCTCTTCATCTAATTCAATGCCTTCTGCCCTTGCAATTTTCAATGATTCTTGTGCAATCGCAAATAAACTCTCATTTAATTCAGGTATTTCAGATATTACGCCTAAATTTTTCCTAGTGATTGCGTTGATTGAGTTGCCTATAATTATTGGAATAGCTTTTCTCCAAACTTCCTCGGAAATATTATCAACTGCTTTTGCAGGTATTCCTGCCGAAGTTAATACTGATGCAAATTTTTTTGCATATTCTTGTGATCTCTGGAATCTCCCTCCAAATATGCTTTCTTCATAAAATGTTAATAACTCAATATGTCCAGGTTTAACCATTGTTGCAGGAAACCAAACGATACCTTCTATAATCTGTTCTTTACTGACATATTTGCTGATAATTTCGCTTATCCCAAGCCCATTTTGCAGACAAACAACATAAGTATTTTTTCCAATTATCGGTAAAGTACTCTTGACAGCTTCTTCCAGACTATATGCTTTTACTGCAAACAGAATTAAATCTTGTTTTTGTGTAATACTTCCTGGTGGTACGATGGTCACATTATTCAAATGTATTTCTTTAACACCAGATATTGATAATCCATTTTCTTTAACTTGTTTAATTATACCCTCATTCTTTTCTATAAAAGTTACTTTGTATCCTGCATTTGATAAAAAACCTCCAAAAGCACTTCCAATTGCACCAGAACCAACAATACAGATATTGTCAAAATCTATTGTGTTTTTGAACATTCTAACCTCAAATTAAAATATTGTCCTTATCCAGAACAACTTGTTACTAAATATAGGAACAACTTGTTATGATTATGCTTTGGTTTGCGTCCGTATTTTTGGATATGTTGGGGGTAATAAATATCGGCACAATTTCACCTATAGCTATGTTTCTTGGATCGATACTGTTATTATTAGTTCTCCCCCTTGTATTTGTTCTATATTTTGAACGAAGAGGAGATGTATGGTGAAAACAAAGTTGCAACTAGATAACTTTTGGTGATTGGATGAAACTGACAAACGAAATATCTAAGGCAAAAAGCAGGGATTTCGGGATATTTGTTAAAGCATGCATAGGCATAATATTGATTGGAATTCTTGCGCTATCTCTTAATCAGATTGGTATTGGGATTAATCTTGTACTTTCCGGCGTATTCATGATTGTATTTGCAATGCTTCTTGGCAAGGAGCATTATTTTCAGGACGAGCGCTCCAGAAGGATAGCTGAAAAGGCAGGATATCATGCCTATGGAGCAACATTGATAACAATTCTTCTTATATTGGCGTTTGGCAAAGTCATTCCGGCGATAGAGAATGCGGACTACTGGAATGTATCTATGATTGTTTTCTTTGCCGGATTCATTCCTTTTTTGATATACGATTGGTACTATAAAAGAAAGGGTGATGTAAAATGAAAATTTGGCATGGAATCCTGATATTCGCTGCAATATTGTGGCTGATTCATTTATTCGCCGGCATTTCAATCATACTCAAAGGCGGCAGTTACGAGGCGGCGAAATCTGCAACGTCTCCGCTTGGGATTATCATCACGCTCCTCATCTATTCAGCAGCCATATCCATGATAAAGGACAAGGGCTGGTTTGAGCAGGACGAGCGGACGCTGAGGCTGTCGGGAATTGCTTTCCGCTACTCGTATATTTGCATAATGATTATTGTTGCCGCTCTAGTCGGAATATACATACTTGCGCCCGAGAAACTATCTGTGGACATAACCCTCTCGGTAATAGGCACGGCTGTATTGATTATTCCGTTTGCGCTTCTTCAATATTTTGATAGAAAGGGTGATGCGAAATGAAATTTCGGGCAGACAAAGACGTTTTGCAGTTTTTGGCGATGAGTTTGGGACTGGTAGCCATAGGCGCACTTTTGTGGATTTTTTATAATCCGATATTCGGCGCAGGCCTGATACTTGGCGGAACAATCATGACAATAACCGGCCTGTATGCCGCAACAAAGCCAAAAGACCAGCTTCTTGCGGACGAGCGCACTGCAAGAATCAACGAAAAGGCGGGGCTTCATGCATTCGAGATAATGCTGACAACGTCCGTCATCATAACTCTGATCGATCTTGCAGCTTCGTCTCCGATTAAGTATCAAGCGGGCGTAGTGCCGGCCCAGATTGCCGGGATTTACTCCTACATTATACTGCAATGGTATTATAACAAAAAAGGTGATATCGAATGAACAACTTCAACAGAAAATGGTGGTATTTGCTTTTCGTTCTCGGGTTTGTGTCATTGGCCATTGTAATAATCCAAATAATTTTAGGAATAAGGCCGTCATATAGCCAAAACGTAATTATCGACATTATTCGGTGGTTGGACATCATGATAGCTGCCTGGTGTTTTTACTCAATGCCAACAACAGGAGCTGTGGGCGATGAACGAACCATAAGAGCTCTTGAAAAAGCGAGCATATATGCATTTTTGATTCTTGTGGGATGTTTGATTCTATTGAGTGGAGCATACATTTTGGGTGGGACAAACAGTTTCTTGCTGGCCGCCAAGGATTCCCCCTGGACGCCGATAATTGTCGGACATATCGGAATATATTCGTGGATCATATTGGTTTATTATTTTGTTAAAAAGGGTGAATGAAATGGAACTGATAAGAAACAAAGGTATCTGGG
Organism: Candidatus Methanoperedens sp.; assembly: GCA_027460535.1. Classification (NCBI taxonomy): domain Archaea; kingdom Methanobacteriati; phylum Methanobacteriota; class Methanomicrobia; order Methanosarcinales; family Candidatus Methanoperedentaceae; genus Candidatus Methanoperedens; species Candidatus Methanoperedens sp. The sequence continues at coordinate 11,521 of JAPZAR010000022.1, read as the reverse complement.
CTTGGTATTACCTGATATAATACCGTCATCGTGGGCAACGATTGTGTTCAGGTGGTAGTACAATAAAAAAGGTGATATCGAATGAAGATTAAGGAAAATAAAAAAATGATATTGATGAGTAAGATTAACCTGGCGCTAAGCATAGGTTTGCTGGCGTTTGTATTTTATAATGTGCTTAAAAACATCCATGAAGGAAGGCCGTTTTACACGGGAAGCGTAATTTTCGGCTTCCTTATGTTCGCCAGCATATTTTCCTGGCTAATTATTGGGTATCATATTGACAAAAAAGGCGAAGTGTAATGAAAACCCGAATCAAGGAGCTGCGGGCAAGATATGATTTAACTCAAGAAGAACTTGCCAAAAAGGTGGGTGTAAGAAGAGAAACTATTGTTTTCTTAGAAAAAGGAAAATATAATCCCTCATTGAAGCTTGCTCATGATATAGCTGAAGTATTAAAATCAAAAATAGAGGAAATTTTTATCTTTGAGGAGTAATCAGGGTAGTATGGCAATAAATGTCACTGAAATCATAATTAAAATGTCGCAAATGTGTGAACCCATAATGTACTTTAGCAAAGCGAGAAGAGGTATTTTTATATGAGCCCGGCAACTGATTATGCAATAGGATGGGTACACTTGCATTGATCAATGCCGGGATTGCCCAGGGGAAAAATAGAAGCGGCATTAATTGGTTTCTTCTTTCAATGCTGCTTGGCCCAATAGCCACCTTCATACTGATTGCTTTTTTTGATAAAAACAAAAGGCATGGTGATTGAGTTGCCGGTGAGCGTATTTGAGCATATAAAGAGGTTGATTGGCTGGTGCAAGAAAGATGATCTTGAGTTTGCACGCTCTAACACCATAAATCCCAATATTGGCACGAATGCCTTTCATGCAAAATATGCACCGTCCGAGCGCCAACGGATTCTTGTAGACAGTTCCCGTGATGCAGGCATAATAAAAATTTTAGTTCCCGCTTCTATCGCGGCTTTTCTATTGATATTAATCAATATCAATTATTCGATAATAGATATAATTGCAATTTCAATATTTTATTTTGCCTCAGTACTTTTATTTCTTCAGAATAACACAACAGTGGAAATTACACCTGACAGTATCATTATTCACAGACCCGTGCTAAGGCCTGTCAAAATACAAAAAAAGAACATTGAAAAAATGGAGATCACCAAAAATTCCTCTTACAAACTGCGATGGATTCTTTATCCGGTCTCGATTGTTGCGCTTTTAATCTTGATTGGAAAAAATGTAATCAGTGCAAACCTGAACTTTGCAAGTTCAGATCCTCTGATAGTGAAATTCATTACCGCTTATTCAATACCCATGACGACTGTATTTTTTGCAGTAATATTCTACCATTATCTGGTCAGATCGCATAATCCAACTATTTTAAAATTTGTGATGAAAAATCGCGAAGTTACCTTTTATACCAATAATCCACAGGAGCTGATGAATAAATTAGGAGTGATTCAATGACAACTCTTACAGAAAATATCTCTGTCAGGGGAATGACAAAAGAAGCTATGATCGGAATTACTCTTATTTTGAGCTGGTTTATCCTTTATTTTGGGTCAGAGTATAAACACTTTTTTGAGAAATACCCATTTGAATTAATACTGCTCTATATAGTGTTATTGACTTTCATTCAAACCCGGTCGACTGTTGAAATCAATAATAATCATATAAAGATCAGCACATTGTTAAGCAGGGTATTGGGTTCAACAACCCGTTCCATAGATTCAGTACATTCTATACAGGTAAAGGAGAAAAAAACACATAAATTGGCTATCTGGTTAATAGTTCTAATGGGATTATTGTGGTTTTTCACATTTTTAGTTGATATAATTAGGGGAGTGCCTATCGAAAAACTCAACCAAAATCTATTGTGGATTGTTTTTAGTTTCGGTCTGGGATATTTCACTTACATTGAATATAAGGCCAGATTCTATATCCAGATTAAATTTTTTCCGTACCCTTCCATAAACAAGATCCTAATTCATACAAAAAATGCTCAGGGAATCTCTGATGTTCTTGAAGCCAACGAGAATAGGAATGATATAGGAGCTGGAGGTTTAAAATGAATCTGATCAAGCAGGGGATTCTGACAGTGCAGTTTTATATGCAGTATTATAGATTACAACGAAGACGCCACTGTCGATGACAAACGAGCCAAGCCAGTGATAAATCTGTAAATTCCACCAAAATAGGTATATGCTGTAAATGAATCACCCCGTTACCTATTTGAAGCAGAACTTTATACACCTTAAAATTATGGTTATATTTAAAAATGTTATGAAAATGCAGATTAAAACTAAAATTGTGATTGCAATTATGTTCTATGCTTCATTAGCTGGTAGTGTTTTTCTTTCAGGATGCGTTGAGAAAAGTACACCTGGTTCTGCAAACTTTACATCCTGGCCATCAGGAGCAGAGATATGGATAGATGGTTCCAATGTAGAAGAAGTTACTCCTACTACTATTTCTGGTCTAAAAGAAGGAAATCATACGTATGCTTTTAGAAAAGAAGGCTATGTGGTTTTTAACGGTACTTTTTATATTAAATCCGGTCAAACCACAAATGTTTCTAATGGTTCAACACGGTTGATTAATGAAACATATGTAATTATCAGGGGGGACATCATTGAGAATCCGCCAAACATCCGTTTCTAAACAGCAACTCTCCCAGTCTTAAATGCCATCTGAAGATACCGGATTCTACTGGGCTAACGGTATTCTTATAAAGAGTACTCGCATATGCTAATGCTACTGCAACGCCTGTTCCTGTACAGCCTTCGGCACTGGATAACTGTGCGGCAAGTCATTTGAAGAACCTGATATCTTCACAAAACCAGTGCAATTTTAGGACTGGAATTTGAGGCGATACAAGCGAAGTCCTTATAAATTGTGGTGAAAAATAATGAACAAGAAAATCAAATATGCAATTTTAGGACTAATATTAGCGGTTTTAATCCTGATAATCATAAATTTTCAATTGCATATGCCGCTACAAAGGGAAATAATAAAACCGCCACCGGCAATTCTTAAGCTAGATGGGAAGCAACAGATTTCGGGGATCGGCTCATATTGCTGGATGAAGCCTGGGAATTTGTTTGTGCTGATTATGCAGGCATACCGACAGTTAGTGAGCCACTGACTGCAAAGTCACCTGTTACAGCGCATCTCAGCCTACCTCTAAAGGGACCTCCTCAGGAGTTACAACTCAAGGTCGTTCAAGTTACGAATAAAGATATACTTGAAACTGCCGCTGGAGACTTGCAGTTCTGGCGTTCCATCGACGGAACGTACTTTATCCTTCCTCTTGAGAGTGAACAGGATGTAAACCTTTCACTCGAACCAGGGCTTTACGTAATGGAGGTATTCCCAAGATGGAAAGAAAAAGGCAGTGTAGCCTATGGTTTCCTGTTGAAGGTGCAATAAATATAATTATGGAACCTGTTTAGCAGGCGCATGAACTCATCCATATCCCCTTATAACATCAGCGAAGGGAATGCCAGTATTAAGCATAATTTCATGCGGTATGCTTGAAGATGAGCATATGTGTTCTCGGAGGATAGCGGAGTTGACACTGGTGGAGAACAGTGAATATTTCGGGCTGCAAAGGAAACTAAAATACAGGGGATGCCTTCCCGCACTGGTTCCACTGGACAGAATCCAGAAAACCCTGGAAAAATGAGCAGATCCAATCCATTCCTGCGATTCTAAAACCCTTCTGCAGCTTTCGTTTCATTGAAAAAATTTGCGGTAAACTGGAGAACAAAAATAAAACGAAAGTAACAGTTGTCGTCAACGTGCTGAAGATTGCATGCCGATGTTGAACTGCTAAAAGCAAAAGTGTGAGGGAACAGCAGGGAAATGTCCTCAGGCAATCCTGAACATCCTGCCTTGCCAGCGGCTGTCCAGCTTGCTCAGGAATACCATGGAAGCTGCAACCAGGATAAGTCCCAGACCCGCGATGTAGAGGGTTGAAAATTCGCTGTTTACCGGATAATAGAATGACAAAAGCGTTTCAGCCAGCAATACAGGAACCACCGCCAGCGAGAACTGAAGCAGGATCTTTGCGTCGAGAAGATAGCTATTCGTGAACAATCCTGTGAGAAAAGCAAGCACATATCCTACATATGCAGATACTGTGAACATTATGAAAAAGCCAATCATCAGCAAGTCCCTCTCTCCTTTCAGATATCCCACTACAACAAGGTACGGCACTGCCACGACACATATAAAGAACAGGAAAAGTATTAATTTTGTTCGGATAACATGGGGCATGGACAGGGGCAGGGAATTGTAACATTCTGATATGTCAATGTTGGACAGCCAGCTATAGAGCAGGGTGCAGAAGAACCCTACCATGGCTGCATAGAATAGCAGGGAAAAACTGAAGTCCCAGAGCATTACAGATTCGACGAACCATGTCACCGCATATAAGAAGAGAAGAGGCATAAGGAAAGTCAGTATGACGGGGAATATGATACCGCTGCGTATAAGGTCTATAATATCCTTGGACAGCACGGGGCCATATTTCGGTGCAAGCCTGGAGGTCAAACGCGCAGTTTTCATGAACGCTTCCTTTGCCTTGCGCTCATAGGGAGCAGGCACTTCTTTTATGAAAAAATAGGAGATCACTCCAAGCCCGAGTAATGTTATCAATACTTCAAGCACCAGGTGAAAAGAATGGGAATGGTAGAATACAAGTGCGGGGAGTTGAGCCGCTACCTCTTTAATATCAATCCCTGTAAACCACAGATAGAGCCCTCCCGCTGCAGCTATTACCAATCCAGCTGTGCCCAGACGCGCCAGTGATGCGAACAGAAGCACGCTGAAACTGATGCCGAGTAAAAAAGATAGGGTAAGGGAAACGAAGAGGAATAACAGGGAAGAAAAAGAGATAGGCAGGAAAATGGATGCCAGCGCTAGTCCAAGTATCATCGGCAGGATGGTGAAGAAGATATAGTAAAGTGTATCCTTGATGTAAAACAGGAAAAACAGCCGCCTGAAGCGTATGGGCAGGGTATAGCTGCTTGCCAGAAGAAGACTCACGCTGCCAAAGCGCCGCTCAAGGATGCGATCTCCGAACATGGCAAAACCGCCAACGCTGAGTCCATAGAACAGCAGTACCCAGTGCGCCACGAGCAGCAAGTCATCTATCGCCACGGTGCGCCGCAGCATGGGAAGGGTCGCTCCCATTATGAAAGTGAAAAGGACGATGGTCAGGGACGAAAAGAGAAAATAGGAGCGGTTGAAAAAAGATGCCTGAAGCCTGAACTCTTCCTTGAACATCAATTTCAGGATCTTTACATCGAGCACAGTTTCCTCCTAAGCAGAAACAAGACGCACGAAAATCTGCTCCAGGTCCTCGCCTTTTGCTTTGCTGAGTTCTTCCATGCTGCCCACGGCCACCAGTCTGCCCCTATCAATGATGCCCACCCGGGTGCAGAGCTTTTCAGCAAGCTCAAGGATGTGGGTGCTGAGGAACACGGTCCCGCCCCCTTTCACGAAGTCAAGTAACCATGCTTTGAATATCCTCTGGATGAGCGGGTCAAGGTCGAGGAAAGGCTCGTCCATGAACAGCATTCTGGGTTCGTGAAGCAGCCCCGCCGATAATGTAACTTTTTTCTTCTGCCCTTTGGAGAGGCTCATGCACATCGTCTCTCGCTTTTCTTCAAGACCGAAAAATTCTATCCACCGGTCCACATTCCCGTTCTGAGGCAATCCCCTGACCGATGACACAAAATGAAGATATTCTTCCACTGTCAAAAATGAGGGCGGGTATTCAAGTTCGGGAACTATGCCGATAGCGGCTTTTACTGAGATAGGGTCGGCAGCAACATCTATACCTAACACTTTCGCCGTGCCTGAGGTTGGGGGTATCTGTCCGCTGAGCATTTGCAGGGTGGTTGTTTTGCCCGCGCCGTTAGGGCCGATGAAGCCGAAGAGTTCGCCTGGTTTGATAGTTATGGATAGATCTTCTACTGCTGTCAGTTCGCCGAATCGCTTGGTGAGGGCTTGTGTTACTACGGGGAGCAAAAGGATCGCCTGTTCGTACCGGTTAATTTAGAATAATATATTATCATGCTTCTTTAAATAATTATGTTAGGAGTTTCCTGATGTCCAACTTTCATAGCAGCAGGCTATTAATAAAACATGGGTGAATATTCATAAACATGAGAAAAAGTGAATTGATCATCTTTGGAATAATCATTCTATCCTTCGCTACTGGCATCTATTATTATCCTCAAATGCCAGAAAAAGTGGCATCTCACTGGAATGCTCAAGGGCTAGTTAATGGTTATATGTCAAAGTTCTGGGGATTATTTCTTATGCCGATCATTTCAGTGGGAATGTTATTGCTCTTTATCTTAATACCCAGGATAGACCCGTTAAAATCCAATATACAGCAATTCAGAAAATATTATGATGGATTTATAGTCTCGATAATGGTTTTTCTATTTTATCTATATCTACTGACAATTTTCTGGAACTCTGGATATACATTCAATATGATTATTTTTTTATCCCCTGCTTTTGCAATATTATTCTATTATTCTGGAATCTTAATCGAAAATGCCAAGAGGAACTGGTTTATTGGAATAAGAACACCCTGGACGCTGAGTAGCGATAAAGTATGGGACAAAACTCATAAAATTGGCGGTAAGTTGTTTAAGATTGTTGGAGTTGTTACTCTTTTAGCAATATTTTTTGAGAGCTTTGCAATATTTATTATCGTTGTCCCGGTGATTTTAATATCCATTTATACCGTTGTGTATTCATATTTTGAATATCAGAAAGAGAAATAAGAGAGTTATATATTCATATAACTATAATTTATACACATGGCTGAAGGCACTGCAGATTTAACGAAGAAAGCGTTTTTTGGACTTGCACAGCTGGTTATTATTTTGGGAGTACTGCTTTTTGTCCCCGCCTGGTCATTGGATTTCTGGGAAGCATGGGTTTTTCTGTTCATTTTTTCGATAGCGGTCTTAGAGATTATTCTTTACTTCATAAAAAACGATCCGAAACTGATAGAAGGACGGCTTAAAGCAGGACCGTCCGCAGAAAAGGAGAGAAGACAAAAAATTATACAGGCCTTCGCAAGTCTTTTTTTTATCTTACTGATCGTGGTTCCGGCGATTGATCATCGCTTTCATTGGTCCCATGTTCCGGTCAACTTCGTCTTGGTCGGAGATATTTTCGTTCTCCTGGGACTTCTAATAGTTTTTATTGTCTTCAAAGCAAATAGGTACGCCGCCGGTGTCATTGAAGTTGGCAAAGAGCAGAAAGTCATATCAACTGGCCCCTACGCAATCGTTCGGCACCCTATGTACACAGGAGCACTGCTGATGTTATGTTTTGTTTCTCTTGCGCTTGGTTCATTGTGGGGATTGGTTTTCGTCTTCCCAATGTTTGTTGTAATTGTCTTGAGACTCCTCGACGAAGAGAAATTTTTATCCAAAAACCTTCCGGGTTATAAAGAATATCGTCAGAAGACTCGTTATCGTCTTGTTCCTTTCCTATGGTAGCGATAGCAGTCAACTGGCATCGAATACTCCTATTTATTCATTTGAAGAAATAAACTGTTCAGAAAGTATGTTTTTTATTTTCAAACGCATACCTACAATCCTTCCTATCATTATTCCTGCAAGAATACTATATGTGAAGGCTGTGAGGACAGAACCGTGTATCCAATGCCCGAAAAGCCATGATCTTGATATGGAAAAAGCCACATAAAATAGCATTATAATAATGCCAATCGTATCAAAACGAGAAACAACTTTTGCCCTCTCTTCATGCCAGTGAATTATAAACATACGAGTGGCAATGAACCCAAGGAATGATCCCAGGAGAAATCCGCCAATGGATAGCTCGATGCCAATAATACCCTCCAGGACATCATACAGCATAAGCCCGGTCAGGATTATACCTATCACATAAAAAATCCTTATCCTGAAAATGAGCTTTCGGTCTATATGTTTCTTCGCCGGATGTTCTTTAATATTCAGAGAATTTAAAATTTTTCTAAAGAAATTTCTGTTTTCCATATAATCTCTTATTGTTCAAACCTCAGGGCATCCACCGGATTCATCTTTGCTCCCGATCTTGCAGGTGCAACGCCTGAGAGAACGCCCACAAATACAGAGAATGCAAGTGCAAAGATAAGAAGCTGGGGCGTGACAACAGCGCTCAAACCCACCGCAGATATCATGACTGATATCAGTATGCCAAAAATTATCCCGATTATTCCACCAAAAAATCCGAATAATCCGGATTCCATAATGAAAAGTTTCATTACTTCATTATCTGTAGCCCCAAGTGCCTTGAGTAATCCTATCTGTCTCGTGCGTTCCATGACCGACATGAACATGGTATTTGCTATTCCTACGGCGCCCACAAGAAGCGAGACTGCCGCAATTGCAGCAAGGAACAGCGATATGGACTGGACTATGCTGGTTATCTGCTGCTGTATTGCTGCGAACGCTGTGACTGTAAAATCCTGAGTTCTTGGATTGACATGTCTCTCAGGCATAAGTTTTTGTGTGATAGCCTCGGCTATTGAAGTCGCAAGCGCCGGGTCGGCTACCTTTACCATGATTGAAGTAAACTGGTTTCTGGATAAGTTTGTAGTTATAACTTGCCGTGCGTAATCTGCAGGCATATATACCGCATTATCCCCTCCTCCAAAACCCCCTCCTGATGAAACAAGGATTCCAACGACCTTGAAACTCTTGCCTCCTATTGTAGTCGGTCTATTCAGGGTAATAGACTGTAAAAAGGTAGTATGAGCTAAAGAGTTGCCTATCACTACTGTGTTCGAATCGCCTGGCTGAAGATACCTGCCTGCTTCAAGCTTCGTTGTGACCATGGAGCGCCAGACTGACGTATCGACGCCGCTTACGGACACGGAGGTCTTCTCGGTACCCAGTTTTATATCCGAACTGCCTGAAACCATGCCATTTACATACAATACGCCTGCTACCTGTTTGATCGCGTTCGCGTCTCTATCCGTGAGGTTGATATTACCTGAAGCCGCCCCCATACCCCCGAAACCATTAGAAGCACGCGAAAAACCCGGAGTGACTGTGATCAAATCAGCTCCAAGACCACCGAGGTTAGCCTGCACGCTTTCCTGCATACCCTGACCTATGGAGATTATGGCTACGACCGCAGCTACACCTATTACTATGCCTATAATAGTGAGCCAGCTTCGCATCTTGCTTTTCTTGACGTGGCTCAGGGACAATGTAAAAATATCTAACGTTTTCATTTAGTTCAGCCTGTTATCTTTCCATCAAGCATTTTCACAATTCTTCCTGCATCAAACTCACTCATGCGATAGATTTTCCAGACGTCCTGCAGTTCCATTACAGTATCCTTCATACAATTCAACTCCTGATACCTTCGAATACTATATCGATCTTTTTGGAAATATCCCTAGAAAACGAGTAAGCGCTCTCTGACTTTAACCAGGCCATTAGTGAGAACAAGTAGATTGCAATCAAAGTTTCAGTAGCTTTCTTTACATCTATAGTGCTTCTTACGTCTCCCTCTCTTACACCCTCTTCAAGTAAATCGCTTAGTATCTTAATGAGACGGTAGCGTCTTTTTTTATCTTCATCAGATTTCAACCCTGTAAATTTTATATGGTTTATGTATTCAAAGACCAGCAGTTTTGTAAGTTCTTTATCTTTTTCATAGTTCTCTGCCAGAAATGCCAGTAGGTTCTTTATCTTATCCCTGGTAGAGCAACTTCTTGTCAAATCATTTTCTACCAAACTATAAATTAGCTCATCCCTCTGTTCTCCAAAGTATAGGAGAAGCGCATCTTTAGTCGGAAAATAATTGAAAAATGTGCCCTTACCTATTCCAGCTTCTTCGGTAATCTCATCAATACTTGTGCTTTCAAATCCTTTTTCTTTGAATAATCTTCCCGCCACTTCAAAGATCTTATTTTTCGTTTCTATTTTCTTTTTCTCACGCAGGGACATATTGCCATCTTCTTAATGATAATGACTACGGTCTAGTATGACTATGTTCATACATGACCATAGTCATAGTTAAAAGTTTTGGTGCTAGTATTTATGAGTAAAGCCTTCTCCGTGTCTAAAGTCGTTCATAAATTTTTTTCTTGCAAAACTACCTAATTTCTCTGCTATCGATTTTCCATTTTCAGAATTTTCATTCCCTATGGAAACCATGAAAACAATTGATGCCGCCTGAAAATTTACACTTTCCTGTGGAAGAGGACGAGTTGCCGCAGAGGACACCTTTCGAGATCGCAGTTACGATCCAGTACTATAAGAACAAGCGTGGAGCAGATGATTGCGGATAGGATGGTTGTCAGGTCTTAAGACAAAATCAAATCATTCACTTCTTATTTTTTTGAGCAGCCATGCCATATTCTCTCCGAGATTCTTCATGTTCCGGATTCCTTCTTCATCTTTATTAACGTCCCCAATTTCTCTCCCAATACCCATGTTCCAGTAACTTGAACCGGGGACGATCATCTGGTTGATCTGGAAGAAATGATTTATAGAGTCAAAAACATGTAACGCGCCTCCCCTTCGCACTGCTACCACAGCGGCGCCCACCTTTCGTTTGAACATTCCGCCATTGGCCATTGCGGTAAATCCTGCACGTTCTATCAGAGCCTTCATTTCTGACGTTACATCGGCGAAATATGTTGGTGATCCAAGGATAATTCCATCAGCTTCCACCATCTTTTCAATACAATCATTCACGATATCGTTCTTGACAGCGCATTTCCTGTCTTTTGTTTCAAAACATTTATAGCATGCTATACATCCCTGTATCTTCTTGCCTGCAAGCTCCACTAATTCTGTCTCTATCCCTTCTTTTTCCAATTCAGTGAACACATGGTTTATGAGAATTGCAGTGTTGCCCTGTTTTCGGGCGCTTCCGTTAAACGCTACTACTTTCATCCTGATTACCTCTAAATGCAATGTATTACTTTCTGGGATAAAATATAGATTCCTTAATGATTACTTTCGCTCCGCTCTTGGAGTTCAAATATATTTGTCTTCTTGATGGCACTATCATAAGAGGGGTCGAAATTATCGACCTCATGTCCGCGGTCCAAAAAATGCTGGATCATGTGAGAGCCGATAAATCCTGCACCACCTGTTACCAAACATTTCATGCTGTGAAATTGAAATACATTTTTTAAGTATTGGTCTTGAATCCTGTGGAATGCGCGCACTCCGTGCGTGGTTGAGTTCAGCGCCGCTATCGCGGATAAGCGCCTCGCTTCGCTCGGGGGCTGCTTTCGGATATGAACTGTTTTTCGACTGAATATAGTAAATATAATTATAAAAAACACTCATCATGTGGCACAATCCTAAAATCCAGTGATTTTTAGTTTTTTTAGCAGAAGATCCAGATAATTTGGTAACAATCATCTTTCCATAAACCGCAATCAACATAAAGTAAACCATTTTTGAAGTGAGAGACGGAAATAATACAAAACT
>JAPZAR010000021.1 GCA_027460535.1 Candidatus Methanoperedens sp. | reverse complement strand
AAGCTCATAGTTGTCATGTATTATATGACAACAAAGCATATATATTTTTTGGTCGAAATTCTAATAAAAAGGTTACTGCCTTAGGAAAAATAATTTTTCTTAGATTTTGTTGTCAGAGGATAGGGGTAAAGTTGGGTAAATAATCTCCTTCCTTTTATTAGATAACTCTTTCAAAAGAGTTTCTTTATTCCTGAATTCAACAGAGCCTCTCAATTCTTTTAGTTTATCAATATTTTTTCGGGATTTTATGAGCCGTTCAAAAAGATCGCTGAAGCTCTCGTTTGCTCCCTTTATCGAGAGGAGCATTTTGTAAATATCTTCGCGGATGGTTATCGTCTTGGCTGTCATAAGTAAACATATGTTTAAACATATATTAAAGTTCACATTTTGATCGTGTTCCCCGCACCTGTTCCCACGCATGCCGCACGCACCGGGTCTGCCAGCGGGGAGGTGGGCGCAACACTATCCCAAACAGACCAGGTGTGAAAACGAATCTGTCAGGGTAATGAAATGCTTTGAAACATAAATAACTTTAATATCAATTAAAACAATTATTTCAATTATGCCAACGACTATTACAATAAATGAGAAAACTAAAGAAAGGCTATCGGATTATAAGTTTGGTGACTTGACTTTTGATGATGTCCTGAATATGCTCATGAATAAGGTATCAATCGAAGATATAAGCGCGGAACATATCCAAGAACATTATCGCCGCCTTGCTGATTTTAAAGGGATATCAAAAGAAGATTTTAAATCTCGAATGAGGAAAAGAGTTTCAAGTGGAAGTTGATATGAGTGAGCAGAAACACAACTCCATACGAAGTTCTTATCGATGAACGGGTTGAGAAAGATTTAGAAAAAGTCCCAAAATACGTTGTTGAGAAATTTCTAAAATTACTTGATGAATTTGAGAAGAATCCTGTTCAACCAAGATCAGGTTTTGATGTTAAGCCGATGGAAGGATACCCGGATAATACCTACAGATTAAGGATTGGCAAGTACAGGGTTCTTTATTCTGTGGATAATGATCCAAGGAAAGTCAGGATAACTTCAGTCCAGCATAGAGGAGATGCATATAAGTAAGGACTGCGTAGACAACGTTTGTAAGTTGTTGGCTATGCGCTATTCCCTCCTTAAAATGTAACCTTTCAAAGTTGGGCGCCCGCATTTGGTCGAGATATGTTCTCCACCTGTCCTGGCTCCCCGCATGCCGCACGCACCGGATCAGCAAACGGGGAGGGGGCGGGGTGAGGCGCATCTGATGAATTGCTTCAGTTTATACTTTCCATGGAAAATCCTTATAAGGTTTAAAATATTAACTGATATTGCATGGTAACCGAAACAGTGGTTGAATTGAGAAAGATTCGCGCCGACCTTGATATGCTCACAAATTTATATTCAAAACTTGTTGATAGGCTGATCCCGGAAGAAGAACCTGAAGCCGAAGACCTTAGGGCGATAAGGAGCAAGGATAGAATAGCTTCGGAAGCCGAATTACTAAAGGTATTGAATGCATGACATTTGAAATAAATATCAAAGCCAAATCTTTGAAATTTATTTCTTCCCTGCAGAAACATGACAGGGCGCGCCTCAAAGAGGCAATGCTTGTCCTGAAAGAAGACCCGGTTCCCATAAAATCCCTTGATATCACCAAACTAAGAGGTGAAAAGAATAAGTATCGTATCCGTAAAGGGAAGTTCAGAATTGTTTACGAAGTTATCTGGGAACAAAAGGTTATCCTGATCCATAGGGTTGATCTTAGAGGAGATGTTTATAAATAAGAATAGCTAACGTCTCACGAAAGGCAACCATTTCATGTTGGGCGCACCGCATTTGATCGTGTTCTCCGCACCTTTCCGGGCTCCGCGCATGCCGCAGGCACCGGGTCTGCAAGCAGGGAGGGAGTAGGGAGCAAGATGGGGGGCGGGGTGATGAGGGCGGAGCAACCTGCTCGTAAAGAATAATTGCGAAAAAGAATCGATCTGGCTACTATCTTCCTGGGACAGGTTACAATTTTGTTCAACATGCGTACAACAAAAGCATGTTGTTTCTTATTTTTTAAATGCAGGTATATCTACAGGGAGGCCTACTCTCATAAAGAATCTTGCAAAGCTTTGAGATAGATGCTCTCTATAAGGGGGTAATAAACGCAATCTTTCACCTTTCTTTATAGTCAGATCAGAAAGAAATTCTAAAGAAACACTATAAATATTACGAAAATCAACGACCTGATAAGCCATTTTGAACCCTTTTAGCCCACATTTATTTAATAAATGATATCCTGTAACATTTCCACGTCTTAATTCTTCTTTCCCATCGCTACTTTTAAAAAAAGTACTTTGTTTCTCTAAATCTTCAAGGGGCCAGAATGGACAAAGAAGAACCAGATCGATTTTCTTATTTGCAATATCGCAGGATTGGCTCAAAATGATTACATTATATTTAAGAATACGAGCTTCAAATTCTTCTTCCTCTTGTATCTCTGAAGGGGGAATAATTATAGGACAACCTTTTATAAAGTCACCTTGCATTAAATCAGCATCACAATTTACAACCTCGTACCAAGGATATTCAATCGCCATATATCATTATGGTTCCACTATATTCATTTTTGCGTTTTCTATACTTTTTATTTTTACCCGTGCGGTCCATTTTTTTATGGGAGGCATCTGAATAAAAACATCATATTCTAAATTTTCTTCATGGGTTGTACTGCCCAAAGTGGTTATATCATCAACTGAATGTTTTGTTTCTAATTTTGTTATATATTTTTTTATATTAAAATTGACTGGAGAATAAAAATCATTGAAGGAATCACCAATGGTTAAGTTATTAATATCCGGGCAAACCCTGACTCTTAACTTTTTTTTCTTGAAATCAATAGGTCGAGCCCTTCGATTATGAATTTCAGCATGTCGTCCAGAACGAATTTTACCTCTATCAATTCTTATTACAGGATTTAAAGGATCATAAACATTATCCAAGTGAGATTTCCCTGAATGTATCATTTGTTTGTATTTTGCTGGAGATGCCCGATATGAATTTATATCACGGATGATTGAAAACTTTCTATTAATAATTTGGGTATTAAACATTCAAATCTTTCTCCATTTGGATATTTTCTTATTGATAACCTCTTTTTTCTTTTTAATATTATCAATTTCTTTGATTAGGTCTTCAAAAGCTTCATCGTCAAAAGACAGTGGAATTATTTTAATATTATCCGCATAATCCTGAACCGTAAATTCGATATATATACTATTTAGAAAGTCCAAAATTTCATTTCTTTCTTCATTAAAAAAAGGTCGTATATCACAAATAGAATGGATATCCACCACTGAGTTGAATGTTTCGGAAGATAAAAATTCTTTTTTTGCAAATTTCTCTTCAATGCTTCCAGCAGAAAATAAATTATTAAAATGTTCTGAATTAACATCTACATTCTTGCTTATTTTGTTATAATCTGGAATCTTGGAAGTTTCCAAAATATATTTTGTTTCTGGAATAAGGTCGGAAAATTTTAAATTGTTTTCTTCCAAAACAAATAACAAATATTTATAGGTGGAAAAGATTGCTGCTGCATCATCATCTGAAACATTCATTTCATTCATGATAGAAAGATATAAATCAACAATACTTTTTTTCTCGGAATCAATTAAAATATTGATAAAAGTTTCAATAGATTTTTTTTCTAATGATAAAAATTTTGAAATTTTTGGCAAAGATTCATTTGGAATATATAATAATCTCTTCATTTTTAAATCCTCAATTTCTTAACATCCTTTGTAGCTACTGGTAAATCGTCTATGTGTTTTTCTACGAAATGCAACATCTTCCTTAATAAGATATCGTTCTCAATTCCTGTCAATTTAGCCCTTGAGGTTTATGAACTCCAATGAGTTCTGTTTATCTATTATATCTATATATTGTCTAAAGTATTTATTTTTATGTATCTTGAAAGAACATATTATCAAGAAATTATACCGTTATGCGATTCACTGTTTGCGATATCTTCTCCCCACCTGTCCGGCTCTGGTTGGCACAAGATGGGGGCGGCAGTTTCTATTTTTCTCCAATTTTTATTTTATTCAATTTCTTTTCTAACTTCTCATAGTCGCCCAGGTAAGCAGTCATTAAGCTTTTCCAAAGTTTACTATGATTGGGAACCTTGAAATGCAACAATTCATGCACAATTACGTAGTCACCAATTTCTTTGTCCATGTCCAGAAGTTCTTTATTGAAATTCAAATTACCATCTGTAGAACATGAAGCCCATTTGTTTGTCATAGGTCTGATAGCAAGTGCTTTTACTTCAATATCCATTTTTCCGGCAAACTCTTTTACTCTTGCCTTGAATTCAGATTTATCGTTCCATTTACTCATAATCATAAGTTGTAGGCTTTGAATAACTGATTAAATAAATCTTCTACAATTGCAGCAGCTCTGTCAATATTCTCTTCTTCGCTAAGCACAGCGTAATATGTTCCTTTTCTCAGATCTCTCAATTCCTTTTCGCTTGATTTCCAGTTCGGATTATTAACAAACTCTGCTTTAATTTGCTTGGTTATTTCATCCGCCTTTTTGAAATCTTTGTCGAGCAGTGTTCTGTAAATGAAGAAAGTTAGGCCATCAAAGCCCTTCTCTACCTGTTCTTTTTTCCGTTTTATGTCATCTTCATAAATCTTTCTGATTTCTTCTAATGCTTCCTGCGTGGTAATTTGCCTGTCCTCATAGCTTTCTTCTACTTGGGCAGCTCTTTCCTGCAAACCAATTAGAAATGGGTCATCAGATTCTTCTTCAGCAATTCTTTCAATACTCTTTACTAAGTTGATTACCCGTGTATTGTCATTTTTCTGAGTATCTTGTATTTTTTTAATCGTTTCTTCGTTAATCTCAAAGAATTCATTAACCTGCTGCAAATTGCTCATGCCTATTTTATTCTGGATCAATTCATTTGTTTTTCTCTGGAACTCCCTGTCAACCTGGACTCTTTTTGCATAGGCATTTCTTACGATTTGGTAAATAGCAGAAAGCGTAGTGTAATTGTCAATGTATGGTCTTAAGAATTTATCAGGTGAAATGATTTCATATAGCATTTCCACCTCTTTGTATAATTTGAAAAATTCTTTTCTTTTGGATTTATCTCTAAAGTATGCAATGAGATTATCTGTGTCTTTGTCGTTAAAACCAAATTTAATCAGTTGTAAGTAAGGAGGAACTTTTTCTTCCATCTTTGCCTTGAACAGGTGTTTCAGCAGTTGAATATCCTTTATTATCGAATTGATTTCTTTGCTATCAAATGCGAGTGCTTTTTCAAGTTTGTCAAATATGCCTACAAAGTCCAGGACAAAACCATGAGGCTTTTTCATATCCTTTTCTTCGTTCTCATATGGTCTGTTTACCCTTGCAATGGCTTGAAGAAGGGTATGGTCACGCATTGGTTTGTCCAGATACATGGCGTACAAAATCGGTGCATCAAAACCTGTCAAAAGTTTTTCCGTAACGATCAGGATCTTGGGCAGTTCTCCGATTTTGGTGAACTTCTTTCTAATTTCCTTTTCTTTTTTAGTGTCAATGTGATATTTCTTTAGGTCTTCTGTGTCGTTGTTGTTGCCGGTGTAAACTACTTCCGAATATTCCGTGGGCAGAAACTTATCTAACGCCTTTTTATACATGGCACATGCTGGACGGTCAACTCCAACTAAAAATGCCTTATAGCCCATTGGCTCGACATTTTCTTTGTAATGACTTGCCACGTATTCAGCCACCTTTTCTACCCGTTCCTTTCCTTTCAAAAAGTTGCGGGTATTAACAGCACGTTCCAGGATTTTATTCAATTCTTCGATGTCGCTTACCCCATAAGCTTCCGCCAGGTTCAAAAACTCTTTTTCCAAAATATCCCTGGGGACTAAAAGCTCATTTGGAGCCATCCCATAAAACAGGGGCAATGTTGTATAATCTTCAATGCTTTCTGCAATGGAATATTTATGCAGATAACCAGATTCGTCTTCAAGGCCAAAGGTCTTGAATGTTCCTTTACCATGAACTGTTTTATCAACCGGCGTGCCTGTAAATCCTATTAAAGTAGCATTCGGGACGGCAGCCATCAGATATGTTCCTAAATCTCCTCCTGTGGTTCGGTGCGCTTCATCAATCAGCACATAAATGTTTTTGCGAAGATTGACATCAGCAGGCATATCCTGGAATTTATGCATCATACTGACTATTATTCCTCTATAATCATTTTTCAGCAATTTTTGCAAGTCTCTTATATGCTCTGCCTGTACTACATTTTTTACACCCAACGATTCAAGATTTCTGGCCATCTGGTCTTCCAGTTCATTGCGGTCGATCAACAAGAGAATGGTGGGTTTTTCGGCTTCGGGGGCTTTAAACAGCAGTTCAGCTATTTTTATCATAGTAAAGGTTTTGCCGCTTCCCTGCGTATGCCATACTAAACCTCTTGTCTTTTTCGGGTCGATTGCCCGTTCTAATACTTTTGTTACTGCTGTTTTCTGGTGTTGAGCTAAAATGTATTTATTCAGCTCTTCATTTTGCTCTGCAAAAATAATGAATTTTTTCAAGTAATCAAGAATATTCTGCCTGCCGCAGAAGGATTTAATTTTTACTTCCAGATTGCCGATTTCTTCTTCTTTCCAGTTAAAAATATTTCTTCTGATGAGGTTCCATGTTACGCCATACGAAAAACCAATGCTTTCAGTGGCTGTGAAAATCTGCTCTGGACAAAAAAACTCCGGCGTCTCACGGTGATAGCGTCTGATCTGGTCTATACCTATTGCAATGGCTTCGTCTTTGGTGGCGTTTTTACATTCGATTACAAGAACCGGAATGCCATTGATGAGAAATGCAACATCCTCCCGATTGGCATACTGCCCATTGAAAAGATAATATTCTTCGGTTACTTCATACACATTTTTGTCTGGCTCGCCATAGTTTATCAGCACAAGGTTAAATTCACGGTTTTCCTCTTTGCTGAAGAACGTTTTTTCTCCCTGAAGATGCTGTAAAAAATCCCGGTTGCCCGCGATGGTTGGCAAAGGCAAATTGAGTTTGCGAAGGAGTTCTTCTTTGCTGTCTTTGAACTTTGGATTAAAGTCTTTTACCTTTTCAAATAAAGTATCGGTAAAAAAGCGGGAAGCGTTTTTGGCTTTCTCTCTCGGAGAAGCGCCGGATGGATCAAAACCTCTGCGCTGCTCGGCTTCGCTTTGCGAGACATACCTCCAGCCGATTTCCTGTGCATATTTTAGTATACGAGCTTGGACGCTTTTATGTTCTGTTGGTTTGGGCGCTGTCATTTTCTTTTTCAAAAAACCGCATCTAACAAGCCTCTGCTGTCAAAGGCATAAATGTAATGTTTTCAAGGGATTCTGTTGCAAAAAGCAAACATGCTCTTATATCTTCCCTGGTTAATCCTTTGTATTCTTCAAGGATTTCCTCCACAGAAGCGCCATGCGCTAATAATCCCACGATAAACTGCACCGTAAGTCTTGTCCCCTTGATTACAGGTTTTCCTGTCATAACATCTGGGTTAAGAGTTATGCGTTCAAGCAATTTTTCCGCTTTCATAGTTTTCCACCTTATCTATTATTATCTCTTTAGTCATATAAAGACCATTGATTGTCTTTTATAAAAGAACTGGAAATCCGCTATTACTTGAACTCCATCTCATGCACCCTGCGCTGCCCGGTCATCAGCTCGTGGAGGAGGGTTTTGAATAGGGCGGTGAGGGTTTGTTTTTTGCTGTTACAAAAAGATATTTTCTTATCGAATGAAATATACATTTTTGCAATTTCAATCTGCTCAGATAATGAAGGTTTTGGGATAAGTGTTTCTTCCAAAACTGTTTTACTCAATCTTTGCCTGCCTGTGGAACCTTCCATTTTACCCGTTAACTGTGACCTGATATCATCTTTTAGAAGGAAATAATATAGGTAGAATTTATCGCTTAAACCTTGTTTTTCCTTTATTGGAATAACTTCAGTAGTTGCATAGGCAAATGGTTTATCAATGGAAACAAAACCTTGCTTGCCATTTTCAAATGAAGGAGTTATCTTGGCAAGAAGTAAATCTCCATTCTCTACATATGTTCCGCTTGAAACCTTATCCCGAAGCACATATTTATTAATCTCCAATTCATTGAACGGCACCAAGTCCATTGGGATAAAAGGAACAGGGCTTCCAATGTCTAACCCTCTCGGTTTTGAAGTAAACTCATACATATCCCCAATCCTCACAACCTCCCAACTCTCCGGCACCAACCCGATTTCGGTTTTTCTTTGGGGTTCGCCTCTGGTGCCTTCGGTAAAAAGTTTTTGCATGAGAGCTTTTTTTAGCTCGTTGGTGGTGCATATGAGATTGTCCTGCTGCTCAATGGCTTTTTGCACCGTGCTTAATACATGGGCGATTTTGCGTTGTTCGGGGAGGGGAGGAAGAGGGATTTTGATATTATTTAATGAATTTCTATCTAAAGTAGGAACAGAAACCCCTGTTTTATACCTTCCAATATCAAGATAACTTAAATAAAAGTATGAGAATAGCTCATCATTTCCATTGAAGTCTTTAACATATAGTGAAGTATTGTGAGCCCAAAAATCAGTTTCGTAATAACAAACTTGACCACAGGAACCACTTCTCCCAACTGTTACTCCTGGTGCTTTCACAAAACTTGTATCGTGGTATCCAATTATTCCACTTGATCCAGCAACCGGAACATTTCCAGTTTTAAAATTAACCTTTGTTAAATCCTTGCCTCTTTGAAGAATAACAAACTTAGGGAAAAGCACCATTTCCCAATTTACTGGATTTTTATCGACCTCAGTTTCTTTCCAGCCTTCCATCATATCCCCAATTTTGCTAAAATGCTTTTCACTTCGACATCAATGGTGACATACTCATTTTCCTGTTCGCGAAGTTCCTCCACAATCTCTTCAATGGGACGGTAGGCGTAGGCATCATTAACCTGTATGTAGCGGCTGGGCGAAATATTGTAATCATTCTTAACAATTTCATCTTTACCCACCAGCCGGGAAAATTTTTCAACTTCTTTAAAGGCTTTATAGGTCTCAGAAATGCGCTCGATCCCTTCCTTTGTGATATAGTTCTTGGGATCGCCCTTTTCAAACTCCTTGCCTGCATGTAAAAGGAAAATTTTGTTCTTGTGCTTTTTGGCTTTGTTCAGGAAAATGATAATTCCTGGCGCAGAGGTATTGTAAAACAGATTTTCAGGCAGGTAGATAACCCCTTCAATCAGGTCATGCTCAACAAACCATTTGCGGCACTCCTTTTCTTTATTGCTCCCCTGGTTGCCGCTGCCCCGGCTGGCGGCTCCAGTATCAAGTACAACGCCTCCTCTACCTTTATCGTTCAGGCTGCTGTATATATGCTGCACCCAGCCCCAGTCAATCTTGCCTCCGCAAGGACCTGCGGGGAAGCGTTCCATTTCATCATTGATAAAAAAATCATCATTTATATAGGATAAGCTGTCTTTGCCCTGGTTCCACATGGGATTGGCAACAACACGGTCAAACTTTCTTAGTTTGCCAGCGGTTTTGAAGATGGGATTTTTTAGAGTGTCGCCGATTTCAATTTCGCCCTCCATGTCATGTATTACCATGTTCATTTTACTCATTGCCCACGTAGATGCAATAAATTCCTGTCCATGTAATTGAAGCGGCGCATACTTCTCTTTAGAGCGCAGCGCCATCTTTTCTTCCATTACCATCTCGCATTTAATAAGCAGACCGCCGCTTCCGCAGCATGGGTCATAAATTTCCATGCCGGGCTCAGCATCCATGATCTTCGCTATGATGAAACCCACTTCTGTTGGCGTGTAGAACTCCCCGGCGCTCTGTCCGCTTCCTTCGGCGAACTTTCGTATCAGGTACTCGTAACTGCGCCCGATTATATCCGGCTCTACATCTTTCAATCCCAATCGCTTTTCAGAAACTTTTTCAATTAGTTTGCTCAATCGGTCATCATCAATATCACGCTGCCCGTGCGTGGTGGCGTTGAAGTCAACACGGTCAATGATTCCTTGCAGGTCTTTGTTCTCTTTAGCTACCTCACGAAGAATATCGGTGAGTTGCTGTCCAATTTTATCAGACAGCTTTCTAATCACATCCCATGTTCTTTCCTTTTCAGGGTCTTTGGGCTTAATGGGTATGTAAAAACGCACTATTGATTTATCCCGTTCCACTAAGTGCAGGGCTTTGGTTCTGCTTTTTACTTTTTCTGCAATGCGGTCAATCTCATCGTCAAACACATCACACAATCGTTTTATAAATATTAATGGAAGAATGTAATCTTTGAACTTAGCCGCATCAGCTGCACCTCTTATACTGCAAGCTGCATCCCAGATCCAGCTTTCCATGGATTTTACTTTCTCACCATTTCCGTTTGTTTTTGCCATTCAACCCATCTATGTCCGAACTTGGTTCGTATATCTTACACTTCGTCTGAAATGATAATCTTTTTCATTTTCTATTAACTCTATCATACTGAGAGAAATGGAAAAATGGAAATCTCGATGATGAAATTAGGCGATGATGCTGGCTATACAGATAACAGCTATAATAACGACTTCCGTGAGCAAAAGTATATTCTGATACAGACATCGTCAAAAATCAATCTCTTTGTTGCTATAGAACGAGATATTAGGGTTGAAATATAGAAGAGCCATTAATTTCACAATTTATTTATAGAATTACGATTTACACGGGTAACATAAGATGAGTGACTTGCTCAAAGAGAAGTAATCATGCATCAATGGATAGGTGGGAAAGATGTTTAAGAATAAAAAGAATAAAGAGCGTGTCCTTAGGATAGTTTTTGGGATAACAATACTGGCAATCTTATTGCTGGCTGGCGGAGCGAGTGCTGCTGATATAAGATGCGGTACAGATTTAATAAACAACGACCCAAAATCATATTGGGATTGTATGAATAAAGAAAATTGGGGAATTGAAAATATTGGGTTTGACAAAATGCATGAAAGGGGATGGGGAAATTATGGTGAGGGCAAAATTGTAGCCATAATTGATTCAGGGATAGATATAGATCACCCAATTGTGAATATGGACGGTAAAAATAATCCTGTTGATTGGAAAATAAATATAATTGCCTCTCGTGGTCCATATGCAATTTACGGTATTGATGATAGTGAAGGACATGGAACTGGAATTGCAGGGATTATTTGGGAAATTGCACCAAAAGCAAAATTCATTATTATAAAGCCTGCTGAGGGTATTACGGGTCTTATTGATTATGAAGCTGGAATTAATTTTGCCGTAGATAATGGTGCAAATGTTATTGTCACCTCAATTTGCCCTTCTTTTCAGGGTAGCTGTTATGACGAGATCGCTCAGTATGCATCAGATAAAGTAGACAGTGATACAAGTTTCGTTGCCGCAGCAGGAAATAAAGATGATAAGTATCCTATATCACCATCAACTGGTGTAAAGGTAATTAGTGTCTCTTCTATTCAAGATTTTAATGATTACTTATTTTTGGGTGGCAGCCCACAAAATCCTAAAATCGTACCCCCAGATTATGCGAAACCAGATTTTGCAGCACCAGGTAAGAGTATATACACATTAAATACTTCGGAAAATGGCTATGAAAATTATATATCTGGAAGTTCTTTTGCTGCGCCCCATGTTGCTGGAGCACTTTTACTTTTACAGAGGATGGGAAATAATGCACCAACAGCAGAAACTATCCTGAAAGATACAGCAATCGACGTCCTGACCGAGGATGAAAAAGAAACACTATTGGATGGGAAAGGAAGGATAAATCTTATACCAAAAACACCAATATTACAAGAGCCAGAGATGGATTCTCATGTCAATACTTTAACACCCACGTATCGATGGTGGCCTCCTTTAAGTGACATATCCTTAAATAAAATCAAAGCTTATCAAATTAGAGTTTGGGAGGATAGCGGCTTGAAAACTGACGGCACCAAGATTGTTCTTGAAAAGACTATTTCGAATCCAGAGTCTTCTCAAATTACACCTTCAATTGCAGAATATATAAATGGGGGCTTAGTTGATGGAAAGCATTACCATTGGCATGTAAGAGCTTACAATGGTTATTTCTGGAGCGACTGGGCAAACGATGCCGCTGATAATAGCGATCATATGGATTTTAGCGCATCGTTAGGACAACCTCCACCAACAGACACCACTCCACCGACAATCACTTATAATACTCCGACTGGTAGCAATATTCCTGCAAATACATCAATAACCATCACCTTCAGTGAAGCAATAGATCATGCATCTGCCGAATCGTCTTTTTCAATATCTCCTTCAACTGCAGGAAGCTTTTACTGGAACAGCAACACCATGACTTATACTCCAAGTTCAGACCTTGATTATGACGCAACGTATATTGTTTCGGTGGGAACAAATGTTAAGGATTTGGCAAATAATAATTTGCAGTCACCATATAGCTGGCAGTTCAGTACAAGATCAAGTATTCAGGGCATTCCTTCATATTGTGTGGATTTTTCGAAAGATCTCTCTAATACTGATGTGGGCTACTATCTTAAAACTGTAGTTAATAGCCCTTATTGTGCTAATAACTGGCATATAAAAGACTATGACGGCGATGGATATGATGAATATTATTTATTAGTCGGAGAAACTTATTATCAGTGGTCATTTGGAGCGACACCTGAACTCCCCGGACATAAAATTTTAAATATCGGCGACCGCAGGGATTATGATTCAAGTATAAAGTATAACTGCACAAGGGATTACTCTTATGATCCAAATAAAGATAGTTCATATTGTGATTCCCAACAAGAATATACATGGATGTCGAAAAAGTTAACCAGTCCAAGTGACAGATTAAGTTCATTTCCAATGTATGTTACCGCAGATGATGGTTCAGGTAGCTGGTATAGTTGGGGTTATGATAGTTATGATCTTTCTAAGACATGGAAAGATGCTAATGGAAATGAGGTGCACGAGGAATATTACCAAGTTCTGGACAACGATCCAACGTTCACTCTTTCACTTTATGAATCACCATCTCAGTCTGTTGCAATTGGTGGTTTTATGTCACTATTAATTGATCTCATCAGTCAAGGAAGTTTTGTTACACCTGTTATGCTTAGCTGTTCCGGATTACCGGAAGGAACTTCCTGTAAATTTTCTCAGAATCCGGCAATGCTTAATGAAGCTACTAGAGTAACTATCACTACATCAAATACAACACCACGAGGATCTTATACAGTAGTCATTGTTGGAACAGGTGGTGGAGAGACAAAAACGACAAACATAAATCTTGTAATAGGGTCGCCCAATCCGAATCCTGCGACACTTACTGTCTGCCAAAATAATTGCAATTACAACGGAATTCAAGCGGCTATTGATGCAGCGAACATTGGTGATATGATTTTAGTGCATAGTGGAACGTATCAAGAAAATGTGGATATCAACAAACAACTCACCCTTCGGGGTCAGAAAACAGATGGTACAATGCCGATTGTAGATGCTGGTGGCACTGGTAGTGCGATCAAACTTTCTGCTAATGGAATTACTCTTGAAGGATTTAATGCAAGCAATAGTGGTGGTGAATTATTTTTTTATAGCGGTGGTGAATACGAAGCTGACTTCAATGCAGGAATAAATATAGCTACAACAAATAACTACATTTCAAATAATAATGTTTTCTCCAATGGTATTGGCATTTTAACTCATTCAAGTCCTAACAATAATATTATTTCAAACAATAATATTTATTTAAATAATATGGGACTTTTTGTTGGAGGAGGTGCATATTCACAAGAAGGAAATATCATTACGGGTAATAATGTCTATCTAAATGGTTTAAGAAGATTGGAATGTTGCCAGATGGGGGGCATAATATTACTAAGCAATAGCAATAATATCTATCAGAACAATTTTTTTGGTAACAGTGAAAACGCCATTGACAACTATGGGTTATCAAATAATAATTGGGATAATGGAATTATTGGAAATCATTACAGCAATTTTGATGAAAATTTTGAAGGTTGTATTGATTCTGATTCCAATAACATATGTGATTCAAGCTATAATATTCCAAGCGGAAACAATCCTTTGGATCCAAATAATGTGGATAGGTATCCATTGGTTTCATTGGTATTACCCACAACACCTGTGATACCAACTCCAATTACGCGCACAGTTTGCCCCAGTGATTGTGATTATACCAGAATCCAAGATGCTCTCGATGCAGCATATCCTGGGGATACAATCCTTGTTAACAGCGGTACTTATCATGAAAACGCGGACGTGAATATTCCTGAACTTATATTAAAAGGAGTTGATACCGGCAGTGGGAAGCCAATAGTAGATGCTGGGGGGTTTGGTAGTCCAATTACAATATCCTCAAATGGAATAACACTTGAAGGATTTGGAGTTACAAACTCGGAAGTTAATTATGATTTCAATTATGCAGGAATTAAGGTAAATTCGAATAATAACAAGATTACAAATAATGATATATTTTCAAACCAAAATGGAGTTTACCTCAAATCTTCAAGAAATAACCTCATCAACGGGAATGTTTACTCGAATAATCGTGAAGGTATTTTTTTGGACGGCTCTGATTATAACCTTATATCAGAAAATATTGTAATTTCAAATGGTGACGGTATTTATTTTTATAATTCAATAGAGAATATGATATTTAAAAATATATTATCGGCAAATGAGGCAGGTATCTATTTGGATTCCAGCAATAACAATGTAATTTATCAGAATAATTTCTTAAAGGATCTAGTTTATAGCAATGGTCAGAATCAGTGGGATTACGAGAATATAGGTAATCATTATAGTAATTTTGATGAAAATTTTGAAGGTTGTATTGATTCAGACGATAATAACATATGTGATTCAAGTTATAATATTCAAGAGGGTTCTGATGTTGATAGATATCCGTTGGTATCATTTAAAATGCCGTATGAACAAAAATTAACATCTTTAACACTTTCTCCCACCACCGAAGAGGTTCAAGATTATGGAGTGATTTTTGCGGGTTATAATTGGGATTTTTTCGCTATGCCCAAAGATCAATTTGGAGTTATCATGGAATTACCTGTAACGTGGATCATCAGTGATCCAACAGTGGGCACAATTGAACCGATTACAGACACATTTTATTCAGGAGCAAAGTTTACAGCAACTGGAACAGGAACAGCAATAATAACAGCACGAAGTGGTAGTTTAACAGAAGGTGTAAATGTGACTGTTTCATCATCAATCACAACTATAACTATTTCACCAGCTATGCCATCAGTTGCTATGGGTAATACAATTTCCTTTACTGCGAAGGATCAAAATGGGAATGACATCACCTCTATAGTAACTTGGAGTTCCAGCAATTCAAGCTTGGGAACATTTGATATGGGTCAAGGTATATTTTTTGCATATACATTTTCACCAGGAATAACAACAATAACTGCAAGAAATGGAGAAGTTAGTGGAAGTGTAAGTTTATCAGTGATAGAACCATCCGGATTCCATATTGAATCTATCACCGGAAAAGGCACCGTGTTCCTTCAATCAAGCGCAGGCACTATTCAAGATATGATAGCTGTGGATCCGAATTCCATACTTGAACAACCTCCAATTGAGGCAAATCTCTATTATGGTCTTTTCAGATTCAACATTACAGGCATAAATCTTGGCGGCAGCATAACTCTCACAATGACATTTCCAGAATACCTGCCAGATGGTACAACTTACTGGAAATATGGAGAAAACCACAATACTCATTGGTACACTATTCCCAGCAGCATCAATGGCAACACCATAACAATAACACTCACAGATGGAGGATTAGGAGACGATGACCTTACAGCCAATGGCATAATCATAGACGACGGTGGCCCATCTATTCCACAAATAGCCACTTCTGATACCGTATCTCCAATAACAACTGCTGTATTATCTGGAAGCATTGGCAATAACGGTTGGTACATTTCTGATGTCCGGATGAATCTAACGGCAACGGACAATCTAGGTGGTTCGGGCGTGAACTGGATTGAATATAGCCTGGATAATGCAACCTGGATTCGATATACTGCCCCGTTCAACATAAGCAGCGAAGGGATATCAACGATTTACTATTGCTCAACAGATAATGCGGGCAACGTAGAATTGATTAAGAGCCAAACGATCAAAATTGACAAGACACCTCCAGAAGCAGCAATAAGATTCGACATCTCCTTGAAAGATTTCAGGGTATACAACGTCGAGACTGGAAATGATACAAACTATATAATATTGCCTTCGAAGAAAGAAAATAAAGATAAGAAAGAGCAAAAAGACCAGAACGAAAAAGCCTGGGAACGGAGACAGTACGCCCTCAGGGATATTGCAAACAACTCGCTCACACTCATCTTAAGACACAAGAAAGAGGGCAAGGAAGCTGAAATAGAGGTCATCAGCACACAGTACAACGCTGGAACAGTTTCGAACATAGCAATGAACAGAGATCAGGTGGAATACACTGAGGAGAAGGGCTTGCTCAATGAATTGGAGCAAGAGATCGAAGTTAAGAAGCTCTTCGATGCCAAGGCAAAGTTTAGCGGGAAAAAAGATCAAACCGAGATAAGTGTTAAGATTGAAGGGAAAAAGGAGCAGAAAGTGACACCATCTGGCATTGTGCTGTTGGAGTTGATGACCGATATAGGGAGCTTGAAGGTAGAATATTAGCCGAATGTTGGCCTTCAGACTGCGATATCTGAAACTCCATCTTTTTTTATATTATATCTTTTTTTCTGGATCACAATAATTTCCATACACCCAAAATTAATAACATGAGCCAACTATTCAGCGTTACAAATGCTTTCTGTGATCATTCACCCGCAAAATTCAAAAATCCTCGTTCTGCCAATTAAAGACAATGCAAAAGAACCTGTTTTCCAGGGCATCCTCACATTAAAAAAGACCCCAAAAGGAGCACGTGTCGGTAAATTCAGGATAAGGCAGGGAGAGAAAGAAGAATACAGGGCGCCAGAGGAACTCATCGAACTCCTGCGCCTTGCAGATAAAATCCTTATCGCTGAAGGGAATGAGGGATCGGAAGCAGGGTTCAAAGAAATGCTGGCAGCATACCAGCTGGACTATGGCTATACGAACACATGCCGGCTATGTATCCTTGCCGGCAAATATACCACGATAGACGGCAATCCTATCCGATTTCACAATGAACATGTGTGTGAAGAATGCGCAATAAAAGAACTAATGCGGGAAGCAAAAACCGCGAAACTTGGCAGGCACGGCCAGGACAGGCTAATCAAGTTATTGCTCCAGGGCAGAGACCTTGACAGGGTACTTGCGATGCTCAGCCCGGAAAAACTGGATTCCGGCCTGACGAGATTCGATACGATAGAGGCAAGCAGGGTTGAACGCCATATCAAAGTAAAAGACCTGCCTGTCCACGAAGAACTCAAAAAGATCCTCCTTCGCCAGCTGGAAGAACTGCTGCCAGTCCAGGCGCTTTCGGTCGAGGCAGGATTACTTGAAAGAAAAAACCAGTTGATCGTTTCAGCTACCGCTACCGGAAAAACGCTTGTCGGGGAGCTTGCCGGTCTCCAGAACATCCTGAATAAAAAAGGTAAGATGCTGTTCCTTGTTCCGCTTGTGGCGCTTGCGAACCAGAAGTATGAACAGTTCACAAGGCGATATTCTTCCGTTGCCACAACGTCTCTTCGCGTTGGAACGAGCAGGATAACAGGCGGTGCAAAAGGTGTCCGGACTTCACTATCTTCAGACATAATAGTGGGAACCTATGAAGGGATCGATTACATCCTCAGGTCAGGCGGACAGCTTGGGAATATCGGTACCGTGGTAATAGACGAGGTGCATATGCTCGAGGACAAAGAAAGAGGGCACAGGCTTGATGGTCTTATTGCACGTTTGAAATTTACTTCTCCAGACGCACAGTTCATTTATCTCTCAGCCACTGTAGGAAAACCTGGGTGGCTGGCCGAAAAACTGGGTGCGGCGTTAATCGAATTTGAAGAACGGCCAGTGCCGATCGACCGGCACCTCATCTTCGCGCCGGAATATGAGAAGATGCGCTTGATAGAGCGACTTGCGAGGCAGGAATATAGCAAGAGATCATCAAAGGGCTTCCTCGGTCAGACCATTGTATTTACCAATTCACGCCGCAATTGCCACATGCTGGCAGACGGGCTTGGCATAAAAGCGCTGCCTTACCATGCCGGGCTTTCATACAATGAGCGGAAGAAAGTGGAAGAGCGATTCGGGAAAGGAGAATTGCCAGTGGTCGTGACGACGGCGGCGCTTGCAGCAGGTGTTGATTTCCCGGCTTCGCAGGTAATTTTTGAATCCCTCGCCATGGGAATAGAGTGGCTCACGGTGCGGGAGTTCCAGCAGATGCTGGGCCGAGCGGGGAGACCGGATTACCATGATCGCGGGATAGTGGTGCTACTCGCAGACCCCGAAAAGAGGTTCGGAAAAGGGGATACCGAGGACGAGATAGCTTTCAGGCTCCTGCGCGGTGAACTTGAGCATTTTGGCGTGGAGTATGGGGACGATGAATTGCTTGAAGAGACCCTTTCCAATATCATGGTAGCGCGTAAACTTTCAGATATCAGGAAATTAGATGATTTACTGCTGGGCAGGGGAGATCTAGATTATTTGCTCGGGAAACTGAGAGAATACGGGTTCATAGAAAAAAAGGATTCAGGATATTCTCCCACAAAACTTGGAAAAATCGTAGCGTCTCATTTCCTAAGTGTTGAGCAGACTTTCCTGATCAAGGACGCCGTGCTTGAAGGACGGGAACCGCTTGATATTGTTACGGGGCTTGGAACCCTGGACGCTGTGTATTTCAAGTATGCCTCACAGTTATCGGATGCCCTTGGGACTGATATCCCGACCCGCGTGTTCGGCGCCGGGCTTGATATCGTTTTCTCCTCTGCCGAATTTTCAAAGCTGAAAGAGAACCTCCGTCGCACCATGCTTGATTTTGCGCGTGAGTTCATGGCCTGCAGGTGCAAGGATGCACCGTACTGCGGTTGCGCTGAGAGGAAATTCTCGGAGAGGGTCATAGAACTGTGCGCTGAAGGATTGTCGCCTGATGGCATTATCGCTGAGCTTACGAAGCAGTATGGGATTTATGCGTATGCCGGGGATGTTCTGAATTACCTGGACCAGGCTGCGAGGGCGCTTGAAGCTGTGGAATTGATCGCGGGGATATATGGGCGGAAAGAGCTGGGTGAGAAGGCGAGGGGGTTGAGGGAGAGGATGGAAAGTTAAAGTTTATTCTAAATAATATAGCCATCCCGTCGGTTATAATATTATACTGTTCTCAAGAGAATCATGGTAGAATTATTTTGTTAATATCTCACAGTTTGGATCACGAATAAATCTTCCAATATTATTAATTCCTAATCTTACTAATAAATCATCCTTATCAAGTTTGAAAGGGTTTCCGGAGTCTTCAAGCTCAATAACCTCTCCAAAATTTTGGTTTAACGGATCCTTTATTATTTCATAAATGTTCAAGACTTTACAGTCAACAGTTTTGCGAAGAATTCCAGCATCGACGCAGGTAAGGAAATGTAAAGCCATTTCTCCAGCTACAAATAGCCCAGGCCTTAGTTTGTCTATTCTATGCCCCCATCCCCAGTTATTCAAGAATTGTATATTTCCTTCATTACCGTAATTAAACCTGATCGGAAAACCACAATCTACAATTATTTCCTGAACTACTGTTCTTGGCCCGTATCCTTTCTTCCTCCAATCCTCCAGATATTCTTCAAAATTAAAATCATCCTTGAGAAATTTAGATTCGGCATCTTTCACAACATCGAGACTTATTAAATCCACCATAATGGCCTCTATCTCACCTACAAAGTGATATCGATTTAGATGAAATTGCTTCAGAATCTTCGTCTTGGTGTTACTTTCGAATATGATGGGTTGGTTTGCCTCGAACTGAAGATTATTGAAGTCTGCCCCCTTTTTGAAAACAATCCCACAATCTTGGACAACCCAGCCCGCAGTACCTGCTACAACTTCTATTCTCTTTTCCATAAATACCTATTCTGTACAAATAATATAATCTTTCACTTGTGCGTAAAATACGCCACGACCTCATCCCCGCTAACGCTATCGATCCTTACGAACCCGAACCTCTCGAACTGCACAACTGTGTCAAGTTCCTTCTCAATACCGCGCTCCCCGATCCCGGAATACTCACCATCCGGCGACAGCACCCTGACTTTAAGCCCGTCGGGAGGCACCCAGTGTATGATGCGCGCCTTCTCCTTTTTTACAAGGTCCATATCAGTTCCAATGAACTTTGCTTTCAGCGGTGAGATGCTCGTTATCTGGATATTGTAAAGATCCTTTAAGCGCAATCGCTCTCCGACCCCAAGGATTTCAACATCACTCCTGCATACAAGCACCGTCGTTCCCGCTGGAATTTCCCTCAATCCTCCCCGCGCCGGATGAAGGGGAGCTTTTGCTATCTTCGGCTCTGCGCCCTCGATCTCCATTTCAACCGGGTTCCACACAAAAAAATACCTGTTCGCTATCGGGTCGATTATCTTCCTGTTCTCTGCGTAAAGGGTGTCAAGGCTCAGGCTGATATCGGTCTCCCCGAGTCCCAGATCGATCATGAATTTTCTCAAAGCTTCAGGTCTGATGCCCCGCCGCCGAAGCGCCCTTATCGTGGGCACACGCGGGTCATCCCACCCTGTGTAAACACCCTCAGCTATCGCTTTCTTCAAGCCGCTCGTGCTCAATTTCCCGAACTCGTGTATCTGCACCCGTCCCCAGTGCAATGTTTTCGGATAAGTCCAGCCCATGTATTTATAGACATATTTCTGGCGGGTCTCGCTGTCCGCGAGGTCCTTGCCGCGAATGATCAAAGTCGTTCCCAGAAGATGGTCCTCCACCGCTCCCTCAAAATCAAGGAGAGGCCAGGAACAGTATTTATCCCCTACCTCCGGTCTTGGATGCGGGATGTTGATAATGCGGAACGCAACCCAGTCCCTGATAGCGGGGTCTTTATGGCCGATATCTGTCCTGATGCGAAGCACAGCCTCCTGCTCATTATACCCGCCAGAAAGCATCTTTTTCCAGAATTCAAGATTTTGTTCGGCGCCCTGTTCCCTGTGAGGGCACGCTCTCTTCGCATCCTTGAGCGCCTTGAACTCTTCCTGTTCACAGAAACAGACATACGCCCCATTTTTTTTTATCAATTGTTCTGCAATCTCGTAATATCGCGGGATCCTGTCTGATGCTATTACGACCTCATCCGGTGTTGCCCCGAGCCATTCACAGTCATCAAGATACCAATCATACGCCTCAAGCATTGGTCGCTTGGTCGCAGGGTCGGTGTCATCGAAACGTATGATGAGCTTTCCTTGGTATTTTCTTGTGTATTCAGAGTTCACCACTATCCCCCTGGCGCTTCCAATAGTTGGAGGTCCATTGGGATTTGGGGCAAACCTCATGACAAGAGGTCCATTGAGTTCAAGCGATGGCAAACCTTTTTCAGGCTCTTTCTTTTCTTTTAATTCAGCTATAAGTTCAGGGGCAAGCTCATTTAGTTCTTTTTCCCATGCCCCTGGTCTCATCTCTTCGATCTCATTCAGAATTTCTCCCACAAGTGATGTGATTTCCCTTGCGCGAGAGCGCAGTTCAGGATTTGCCATGACTTTGCCCATGACTGCTCCGGCCTGTGGAGTCTTGTTATATTTGACAGCATTCTGCAGGGCATATTTCCTAATAAGGAGCTTTATATCATCAGTTTGCATCCTGCCTTAATCATCACAGTGCAATATTAAAACTTCGCCAGTCCAAAATCAATAAAGTATATATTGCTATCATTCATATTCAGATGAAGGTGATACGATGCAGGCAGAGGTTTCAACGTTATTCGGTTTGAATGTTTACACTGACAGAGGAGTTTACATCGGAAAAGTAAATGATGTTGTACTTGAATTGAATGATAAAAAGGTTTCAGGTCTTGCTGTTACGAAATTAAATCCTGATATGTTCGATGCATCCGGCAAAGGAGTGGTCATCCCTTTCAGATGGGTTACTGCCGTCGCAGATGTTGTTCTTATAAGGCATGTCAAAGACCAGTTCAAGAAACCCGAAGAGATCCCTGAAGATTATAATATATCCGATGAAGAAGAACAATAAGCCGTGAGCAAAGGTTTCTCAGAAAAAGAAATGAAAGATCGGGAGATATATTCCGATCTTAAGGTTTTCCCTCCTTTTGCAGTCAGGATCGATGGGCGCGGGTTCAGGCGCGCGCTTGATTTATTGGCTCTTAAGAAACCATACGATGAAAGATTCGCGCGTGCCATGGCGAATTGTGTAGAGGTATTCTTTAAGGACAGCGGCTTAAATCCGTTAATTGCATTCACATTTTCAGATGAGATCAATCTTTTTTTCTATGAAATACCGTATAATAACAGGATCGAGAAGATCGATTCAATAATACCTGCTTTCATCTCTTCGGCGCTTACCATCCAGTTGAATCTGCAAAATCCGATAGCATTCGATTCAAGAATTATCCCCCTTGGCAAAGAAGATATTTATAAATACCTTTTATGGAGACAGGCCGAGACCTGGAGGAACCATGTGAGTTCCTACGGGTATTACACGCTGCGTGAGACCGGGCTCTCTGAAAATGAAGCTGCGCAGCGGCTCAAGAACATGAAGGCAAGCGAAGTACACGAACTGGTGTTCCGACATGGGATCAACCTTGCGGAAACACCAGTGTGGCAGAGATGTGGAATATTGATATACAGGGAAGTCTATGAAAAACTCGGATACGATCCTGTTAGAAGAATAGATGTAAAAGCAGAGAGGACAAAAATAATTCAGGAGTGGGATCCCCCCATATTCAAAACCGAAGAGGGACGGATACTGGTTGACAGGCTTACAGCCTGAGTATATTTTGGGTCAATTTTTGCCTGTATCGGTACGTTATATTAACTATAGAATAGTAGTCAGCTCGATTTGGGACATTTCTTATGATATTTACAATAACTTTACTCGCCGCGCTTGCGGTTGCTCTTTTTATGGGAATAAATATCGGCGGCAATAATGCTGCTGCTGCGATGGGTGCCGCTTATGGGGCAAAAGTCCGCACAAAATATCAGGCGGTAGTACTAATCGGAGTTTTCGCAGTTCTTGGGGCTGTATTAGGCGGTGGAGAAGTTATTAAAACCCTTGGAAGCGGAATTCTCCCTCCCGGCACAATATTGATTAAAGGAGCCATCATTGCTGTGGGGGCATCAGCGGCCACCGTTTTTCTGGCAAATCTTCTGCGTGTCCCAATATCCACAAGCCAGGTTGCTGTTGGGTCGGTCATTGGTATCGGATTTTTCTACGGAGCATCTAAATTGAATACTCCGCTTCTTGCAACGATCATGGTCTGGTGGGTTGTTACGCCCATTGTTGCATGGTTGCTCGCGTACCTTATGGGGAAATATCTTTACACTAACATTTTGGTCTGGCTTGCAGACCATCATGATTCAGAAGCTTCGATACGCAAATCCTTGAATGTACTTCTGACCATATCAGGCTGCTACGTGGCGTTTTCTGCAGGGGCCAATCATGCAGGCATCATAGTAGGACCGTTTGTTGGAGCTGGCCAGATCCCGGTGACTTACGGTGAGATTTTTGCTGGTCTTGCGATCGGCCTTGGCGCTCTTCTCATGGGCGGCAGGGTACTGGATACCGTTGGAAAAGATATCTGCGAACTCTGTGTAATTCGAGCCGTGTTCGTGGAATTCACATCCGCTATAATTGTCCATGCAGCCTCAATCCTTGGGATCCCTGTATCACTTGGCGAGATCGTGGCTTCAGGGATCATTGGTATCGGATGCGCCAATAGCGGGATGCATATAATGAAAAGCAATACTGTGAAGAAAATACTGATTGCCTGGGTCATATCCCCGCTCCTTGCAGGTGCTATAGCGTTTGCATTGATTAAATTAATTTAGATTTGGAATCTCCACGATAAAAATAGAGCCGCCTTCGGGATTATCTTCAACCCATATCCTCCCGTTATGTAATTCCATAATCTTCCACGCAATGGCAAGACCGAGACCTGAACCCTTAACGCCCTTTTTTCCTCCCCTCCTGAATCGTTCGAAAATCACGGTCTTATCTCTTTCCTTTATACCTTCCCCGAAATCTATTACCCTGACTTGCAGGTTTTCTCCCTTATCCTCGCTTTCTATAATTATTCTCTTACCAGATGATGCGTATTTTATGGCATTGGAAATGAGGTTTGAAAAAACCTCTTCGATTATTTTACTGGCCTTCACAGGCAAATCCAAAGTTATGCGGTTCACGATTTCAATTCCCGCATTATCCGCAAGCGGGGTGAGGGCTTCAATGACTCCTTCAATAACATTTTTTAAATCCAGCTCTTCCAGTTCAATACTTTTCAAATTCTCAAATCTTGAAAATTTCATGGCGCTATCTATGAGTTCCATTCCCTTTACAAGACTTCTTTCAATGGTCTCAAGGTAGGCTTTTTTCCTTGATATTGTCTCATTTTCCTTAAGAAGTTCAATAAAGCCGTTGGCGGTATTGAGTGGATTCAAAAGGTCATGATGCATGATATCTGCAAAAAGTTCTTTCATGCGATTTGATTCCTCAAGTTCTCTTGTATATTTCTTTATTTCTTCTTCTGCACGCTTGCGTTCCGTGATATCTACGATAGAGACCAATCTTTTCGAATATGTTTCTTCATTGCCGGGAGTTAAAACCCATCTCATGCTGATATGAATCTTATCGCCTGTTAATGTTTTAACAATATCTTCGCTTTCAAAGGAGGTTTTACCTTCAGCAATCGCAATAAGTTCATCTTTAAAAGTTTCGTATGACCTATCTGTGAAGATATTCTCCAAACCGTCTATAAGGTCGATTTTACTTTTTGCCTTGAACAAATTTATTGATGCTTTATTTACATCAAGCACTTTCATCATGCTTGCACACAGGGCAACTTCTTTCGGATGCCTGTCAAAATATGTTCTCAGATTTTCAATCCCTTTACTTTTAAGAGCATCAATGTATTTTTTAATACCAGAACTATCTTCTTCCCATAGTGAAATCGGAGAATCTTCAAAAAGACTCCGGTACCGTTCCTCTTTTTCGAGCAAAACCTCTTCTATATGCTTGCGTTCGGTGATATCCTTGATGACACCGACCATTGCTATCGGTTTATCTTTGTCATCTTTGACAATGGATGCAGTCAGCCAGATAGGAAATTCCTGGCCATTCTTTTTCTTTGCCATGAATTCCCCGGCCCATCTTCCTTTCGTTATTATATTCTGGAGTATCACCCTCCCCGTAAATTCGGGGTCTGAATTCAGTTCGCTGACATGCTTACTCTTTAATTCATCGCTGGAAAAACCGTAGATATTTTCTACAGCCTTGTTCGAATAGATATTGAAACCATTCAGGTCTGTTATTATAACTCCATCCAGGGCTTCATCCACAGCTTCCGATAATAGTTTCAGCTTCTCTTCCACCTTTTTGCGCTCTGTGATATCTCTTACGATGCAAATATGTCCTACATAATTGCCGTTCTCATCCCAGAGAGCCGTGCCCCTGACTTCCGTGGGGATTTCAGTGCCGTCTTTCCGAAGCCCCGGAACCTCTCCGTTGAATACGCCGATATCCTTTTTGTGCATTGTGCCGGACAATCCTTTTTCAGTTGGAGGTATCAGCTCAGGAGGCGTGATTTCCCGCCAGGTCTTTCCAACAAGCTCCTCCTGGGCATAGCCAAAAGTCTTAGCATATGCTGCATTTACGTAGATATAACGGTCTTTTTCATCTGCAATCGTGATTCCGTCGGTACTGCTATTAATTGCTTTAATGAGCTTTTCCTTTTCCTTCTCAACTTTTTTTCGTTCAGTGATGTCTTTCAAAATCCCCATACTTGCCACCTTGCCGTGATAAGCTACAAGCCCCACATTCATATTGACAACGATTTTTGCCCCGTCCTTACGCATCATGTGAAATTCATATTCCGACGGGACATTTTCTCCAGCCTGCCTTCGAGAATAGCGGCCTGCTACCATTGCCAAATCCTCGGGTGCAACTAAATCCTTGAATTCCCTGCCTATAAGTTCCCCCGCCTGGTAGCCAGCCGTTCTTGCAACTGCTTCATTGACAAATTGAAATTTAGCATCCTGGATAATAAATACGCCGTCCTGGATATTCTCAACCAGCATCCGGTATTTTTCTTCGGATTGCTGCAGCGCCTCTTCCACCCGCCTGCGCCTGTCCATGTTCAACTGTGTGTAGGTACCGAACACGATTATAACAAACCCAAATAAAACCCTGACCACGATTTCATTGATAGTTGGGGATAGTATTTGCTCAAGAATAGTTCCATTATGGAATATAACAGAATCTAAAATTGAATCCAGAACCCAGGCAATTGCTGCAAGTCCTATACTGATTCCTATTAATCCTCCAAAACCTGGAAACCATGGTTTTGCACTTCTATCGCCAGTCACCCCCTATCCTCCTGCGGATTCCACGGATAACGAGGTCCGATTGGTACAGCCGATAAATTCTTCCGTTTTTTGTTCATAGCTGCTGGTCTAGGGTTTATCGCTTCGCAGTTTTTATAAACCTTTTATGATTAATATACACTTATAGTTTACGTGGTTGGTAGCAAAATTCTACAAACCATCATTTTCAGTATTGGTGCTCTCCTATAAATCTGCTAACCGATTCTGCGACGGCGTTCGATACATCGGCAGTTGAATTAGAACCCCCAAGGTCAGGTGTTACTATCCCCCGCTTAAGAACATCATCCACAGCCCGGTTTATTGACTCTGCTTCCCTGGCCTTTCCAGCCCATTCAAGCATCATCCTGACACTCAGGATAGCTGCAATCGGATTGGCAATACCCTTCCCCGCAATATCCGGCGCGCTGCCGTGGATGGGCTCGAAAAGCGCATAGCAGTCGCCGATATTGGCGCTCGGGCAAAGACCAAGCCCTCCGACCATGGCAGCGGCTTCATCGCTCAGGATATCCCCGAATAGATTCGTAGTCACTATTACATCAAACTTGTCCGGATGCAGGATCAGATCATACGCCATTGCATCCACCAGCATTTCGCCGTATGATATCCCGTTTTTCTTTGCAACACCGATGCATATATCGCGGAAAAATGAATCCGATTTCAATACGTTCGCCTTATGCACTATGGTTATATGCTTTTTCCCGTGTTTTGCCATGATGCATGCTCGCTCTGCGATCCTTTCACTCCCTTTGCGGGTTATAACTCGCGTAGTGTATGCAGCATCCTCGTGCAATTCTTCCCTGCCTGAATACATGCCTTCAGTGTTCTCACGCACGATAATAAAATCGAACTTCCTGGCACAGGGTAACCTCACTTTTCGCAACGGTGTGAATGGGCGTATATTGGCGTATAGATCAAGTTCTTTTCTGATGCGCACCAATACACTCTTATAGCCAGGGTCTGGCGGGGTAGTAATTGCTCCGAATATGACGCAATCGCACTCCTTCAGGATTTCTATATCCTCATCGGTGATAGCACTTCCCGTCAGCTCCCATTTTCCATAACCGATATCAAGCGGTATTTTTTCGATATCAAGATCAAATGCATCGAGCACGGACAGTGCTGCGGGTACGACCTCTCTTCCTATGCCATCTCCCGGAACAACTGCGATCTTCATTTTATCATCTGATCAATTATCTTATCGTTTTCCTTATTGCCTCTTAAAACTTTTACCAGCATCCTGATCGCATCCACGATATCGTATTCAGATGCCCCCCAGTGTACCACCGCGCCATCTATGCCGTTGATGTTCACCATCCCGGATTTCTTGCTCTGGCAGCATCGTGTAATGAATGGCCTGGTAGGCATATACAGCTCTGCCTTCAGCGGGCACATGTTGATGTGCTTATAAGTAAGGTTCGGGAACCGCAGTTCAAATATCTGTTTTGAGATATCGCATCCCACAAGCTCGGAATTGTTTTCGATATCGATATCTGTATCGAGATATTTTCCCTTGAGTTCTGAAGCATGGCATGGGAAGACCATTTTTTCCCCTTCGAATATTCGAAGGTCGATCAGCTTCGTGGTGAACCTTATATTCAATTCGCCCAGAATACCGCTCTTTACAAGTCTCTGGATGGCAAAAGCAAGCCATGGCGGCTCCGGGGGTGATAGGTCGATTATCTCAATCTCCATAACCTCGTGAAGGCTCGGGTCCTGCACAAAAGTGATATGCCTGTCCAGACCTTCAAAAATGACGGTGTTTATCTTTCCCCTGCAAATCGGAATTGCCGACTCGATAAGCCTGGTCCTGTCATGAGAATCAAGTTTTTCATCAAATTTTTTTATCTGTTGACCTTTTGCT
Organism: Candidatus Methanoperedens sp.; assembly: GCA_027460535.1. Taxonomy (NCBI): domain Archaea; kingdom Methanobacteriati; phylum Methanobacteriota; class Methanomicrobia; order Methanosarcinales; family Candidatus Methanoperedentaceae; genus Candidatus Methanoperedens; species Candidatus Methanoperedens sp. The sequence continues at coordinate 33,845 of JAPZAR010000021.1, read as the reverse complement.
ATCAGTTCAAGTGAGTTAAGTTTTTTCAACAATCCTTCCCCATCACTCTTAACCTTAAATATGGAATATCCTGATGGCATGTCTGAGATCAGGTATTCTGTTGAAAAATATATCGGACATCCAATTCGTTCCGTCGGATCCGTCCTTGTCACACCCACACTTTTATAATCTGCCGGGAAAATCATTGCTGCACCTTCATTTTCCGATGTTCCACAAGTCCGCCGTCCGCCAGGATATCTCGCAGGAAATCCGGAAGCCTGGTCCCTGGATAGGTCTTTTCCTTATTTCTTACCGTCCCTTTTTCAAGGTCTATCTCAATAATATCGCCCTCCTCGCATTCTATTTTGGCTTCTATGATCGGAAGACCTACGTTGATGGCATTCCTGAAAAAGATCCGCGCGAACGACTCTGCCACAATGCACCTGATACCTGCATGCTTTAAGGCCAGTGGCGCCTGTTCCCTGGACGAGCCGCATCCGAAATTCTTTCCTGCCACGATCACATCACATTCTTTCACCTTTTTCGAGAACTGGGGATCGATCCCTTCCATTACATGGGCTGCAAATAAGCTCATATCTGTTGTGCGCAGGTATTTGCCAGGGATAATAACATCTGTGTCTATATTATCCCCGAATTTCCATACTCTTCCTGAGATTTTACTGATGCTCTTACTATTCATTGCTTGCTGTGGTAATTGTTCAAAGCAAGCATAATCATTTTGGTGAATATTTGTTCGAAGGTAATTCATGGCGCAAAGGGTCTCGCTCATCGTCTGGACCGATCAATTCTTCAATATACAATACAATTAAATCTGTTGGAAATAATCAAAATACTGAGGTTAGTTCATGAAGACAAAAGTTATAATAATGGGTGCAGCAGGACGCGATTTTCATAATTTCAATGTTTTTTTCCGGGATAATAAGGACTATGAGGTGGTGGCTTTCACCGCAGCACAGATTCCTGGAATAGCCGGTCGGTCTTATCCCAGGAAAATGGCGGGTCCCCTGTATACTAAAGACATCCCCATATACCCCGAAGAGAAATTACCGCATCTCATAAAAGAACATGGCATAGACCAGGTTGTTCTGGCTTATTCCGACCTCCCGCACGAGACGGTCATGCAGAAAGCATCCCTGGTGCTGGCTGCAGGAGCCGATTTCAGGCTGATGGGGACAAAAAGCACGATGCTTCAGTCCAAAAAACCCGTGATCTCCGTATGCGCGGTGAGAACGGGTTCTGGCAAGAGCCCTACATCGCAAAAGCTGGTGGACATATTGAAGGCAAAAGGATTCAACGTTGTGGTTGTACGCCATCCGATGCCGTATGGCGATCTCCTGAAGCAGGAATGCCAGAGATTTGCCGCTATGGAAGACTGCGTCCGGAACGAGTGCACCATCGAGGAGAGAGAGGAATATGAGCCATACATCTGCTGCGGAACTGTTGTCTACAGCGGTGTCGATTTTGGGAAGATCCTGAAAAGAGCGGAGGGGGAAGCGGACATTATCATCTGGGACGGCGGTAACAACGATATCCCTTTTTACAGGCCGGATCTCCATATCGTGATTGCGGACCCGCTCAGGCCCGGACATGAGCTGACTTATTATCCCGGGGAAGTCAATGTGCTCCTTGCAGATGTGATCATTGTAAATAAGGTGGATTCGGCAAGGAAAGAGGATGTGGAGCTTGTCATTAAGAATGTCAGATCCATAAATAAGAAAGCATTGATAATAAAAGCCAGGTCGGCTGTGACTGTGGAGAGCCCCGAGCTGATAAAGGGAAAGCGGGTTCTCGTTGTTGAGGACGGCCCCACCCTCACCCACGGCGGAATGTCCTTTGGCGCGGGGATAATAGCTGCAAAGAAATACGCAGCTAAGGAAGTGATCGACCCGCGAAGGAATGCCGTTGGCTCGATACATAAGGTCTATGAGGATTTCGCACATCTTGGCGCTGTGCTTCCCGCTATGGGTTATAGCCCAACCCAGATGAAAGAGCTGGAAACGACGATTAATGCCGCGGACTGCGATGTTGTGATAGCGGGAACTCCTATTGATCTTGGCAGGCTTTTGAAGCTCAATAAGCCTGTCGTGAGGGTCAGGTACATGATCGAGGAAGTGGATATTAAGCTGGAAGATGTGATCGACGAGTGGTTGAATGCAAAATGTTTGCTTCCAACTGCTGCAAAATAACCAATCCAATGATAATATGAAAATCTCCATCCTGTCGGATACGCATATCAAGCCCGGACAGTCCCTGCTCTCACAGCTTCCCGGGGAACTGATCTCTATCATCAGGTGCTCAAGCATCATCATCCATGCAGGGGATTTTGAAACCCTTGAATGCTACAACGAACTTCGCGGTCTGGGGAAACTTATAGCGGTCCATGGAGACATGGACAGTCCCCTTCTCGTGGATTTCCTCCCGGAGCGCAGGGTCATAAAAGTGGAAGGTGTAAGAGTCGGCATCATACACAAAGGGCAGCTGACCTCCGAGAGTACTGACGGGCTCCGGTACCTTGCAAAAGAGATGAACGTTGACGTTCTGATATTCGGGCATTTCCACCACCCCATTGTTGAAAAAACCGATGTTCTTCTCATTTCGCCAGGCAGCGCCACAGTCCCGGGAATAGCGGAACCAAGCGCTATCGAGCTTGAAATAATAAAAAATACTGTAAAAGGCAAAATAATCAGATGCACCGATAATGCCTGCAGTTATTTCGAATACGAGAAGCGCTAATTTATTTTTTGCTTTCGATATGCCTTTTTATGATATCCCTTATCTCATCCGGGTGTCCCAGCACAGTGATACCCGGCATTTTTCGAAGCTTATCAACAGCATCGAGGTCAACATCTCTCATTGTCAGAGTCAGCTTCTTGCCGCCTGGCAGATCCGTGGTGATCTCACCGCTTTTCTGGTCGGCAGGGAAAATGTAGACAGGCACTTTCGCTTTCATGGCCTGCGCTGCTGAACTGGATAGCAGCGTGTCGGATATCCCGGCCGCGATTTTCCCGACAGTGTTGGATGTGGAGGGCATGATCAGCATAAAATCGTATTTATGGAGCTGCAGATCCCCTGCGAGGAACGGAACATTTGGCGATTTTTCAGTGTAGGTTTTGGGGAAACTGGTTTTCAGGTCATTGTACAACTTGTACCATTTCACCACCATCTCGCCAGCCTGCGAGAGAAATACCTTTACTTCGAGGCTGTGTTCTTTAGTAAGCTCTTCCATTATCTCGATACTCTCTTTGAGATAGTCCCCGCAGCCCGTGATTCCCCATGCGATCTTCAAAGTCATATCTTTACCTTTTCTTATCTCATAATCTATTTTCTCTCAGCATTGAAGCCAGGTTCATCAATCTATTAACAGTCTTGCGCATGCTTTTTAAACCTTCCTCATCATCCCTTGCCCCCTCTGCACCGAGGTCTCTTGACCAGAAGGCTCCACCCAAGTTTGCACCGAACGAGCCTCCTCCCACAGGGATGGCCTCATTTATAACATAAAAGTTGAGTATTGCCTGGATCGATGGTTCCTGGCCTCCTATACGGTCTCCCCCGACAGCCAGTGCCGCACCTGGCTTGTTCTGGATAAAATGCAGATCCTGCGCAGCTATTGCCCTGCACCTGTCCATTATGACCTTTGTCTGGCCGCTCAACGTCCCCTGATAAACCGGTGTGCCTATTATCAGAGCATCAGCCCATCTCAGTTTTTCATAGACCTCCACCATGTCGTCATTGTGGATGCAGCCTTTTTTCTCCCGGATACAGTAATCGCAGTGGATGCAGAAGTTCAATTCTTTCCCTTGAGCCGAGAAATATTCGGTCTCTGCCTGATATTTCTCTGAAGCATGGCGCAAAGCTTCACGGATTATGTAATCAGTTGCTGCATTCCTTGGACTTCCCGAAATACCAAAAAGTCTTATTTTTTCTGCCATTTTTTCACATATTACAGATGAACTGTTTTCTCAAATAACTTTTGTGTGGTTTCTTAAGATAAACTCAACAGTCCAACATATGATAAAATTTAAATACTAATAATAATCATTAGGATATCAGAGGGTATCTGCGTGGTAGTGAATCATATTTCTACCTATCAAATCCTATCCTATCCACAATGCATCAATGCGGGTACCCTCCTTTTTTAGGAAAACATAATTATTCTTAGGAACCTTCTATGAGTATGAAAATCGCCGTGGTGTTTGACAGCGCAGGAACTCTGCTTCGCATGTACCGCGTTGCGAAGAATATAAAAACCGGAGAGTACCTCAATGATGTCGTAACTACCGACCTTGTCGGGAAAAGGCCATACTGCGCTCTTATCGTAATGCAGGTGGATTCAAATAAACTGGTCAACTGCCCGCCTGACATGCTGATTTCAGATTTTATCAGGAAATACAGAATCGATATAGAGGTCGGATGTTCGAGGGCAAATGTGGATAAGGCCACTGCTATATCAGTGGTTGAAAATGACACCCTGTCTGCTATGAAAGACTTGCAGGATGTAATGGCGTCTGTCAAACGGAAGTGCAAGAATATTTTCTACATGGGTGTGGGATTGGTCATCGACACTGAAACAAAAAGCATCCCGTATGTCATTTGCACCGGGGGGAAAATTTATTCCAATTCCTGTTCTGTGATTCAGGCTCTCACCGAACGGGGTATCGGGGTATTTATCGCATCCGGCGACAGCATGCGAAACCTGAAGCCTCTTGCTAAGAATGTATGTATACCGCTTGAATGCGTTCATGAGATTTCCACACCAAAGAAAAAAGAAGCGATCGTGAAGAGATTGAAAGAACAATACGATAAAGTGATAATGGTGGGGGATGGGATCAATGACATCCTTGCATTGCGCGCAGCGGATCTGGGGGTGCTTTCGATACAGCAGACAGGTAAATGCCCGCCTCTGCTTTGCGAGGAGGCAGATGTGGTGATAAGGGATATTAAGGAGATAGTTGGGGTTATTGAAAATAGGGTTCTCAAGATCTGATTTTCAAGTGACTTTTTAAGGTTAACCGAGATTGCCCGCAACCTTGAAGTTATACTCAGCCGCCTGATAGCCTTGAACCTGCAATCGCAGCGCCGCAGAACGCGGATTTTCAATCGTCATCATCATACATATCAATTCCATTTCCATGGCAATCTGGACATTCAAGGGCTATTCCGTATCCTCCATCCCCATCTTCTACGGGTATGTAATACGCTTTTTCAGAACCACAGTCAGGACATCTTGTGTATTGCTTCTCTTGTCCATCTTTTATTTTGTTTTGATCATTCTTTGAGGCTGATGACTGTGCCCTTGCCTTAAAATCTTGATTTTCGCCTGTCTTATCTGAATGCGATTGAATTCTTGAAGCGGCTTCATTGTCCATTTTGGATTCTTTTCCCATTATTTCACCTCATAGGAAATTGGTTTTTTTTCTATGTGACATATTACTCGCTATTAAGCCTTTTGTTCACGATTGCGTATAACTTGTCCATATACGAACTCGGTTCGCATTTAAATTTTGGCGTTATATGCGAAACCTAATTTTCGTCTATACTTTTTTTAAAGGTAAAATATATTTGAATTGCCAGTATATTAATGCTTGCTAGAGAAGTAATATAGATATGATTTGAAAAACGACCCATAATGACAAAGTAATAGCAGATGCCTCTCCAGAACATTGGGTATTATGGAGCTTCAAAAGGCAGCGGAATGGCAACCTTATTATTTGTATAATGCGTTAGACTATTGAAAAGATTAAATTAAAAATTAGTTCATATAGTTGGAAATTATGGAGTTTAATAAACTAACTAAAGTAATCTTTGATGAAATAAAACCCAAAATTGAATGCAGCCTAGGATTATCTATTTTTGCAAAAGAGAGAGCCAAATTTGAAGGTTGGCTGAAAGTAGAATTATGCAATAGCTTATTGAAATATTTTAAAGATATCATTCCAGAGAAAGATAGGGTTGATATTACTTTCGAGAATTGGGCTATTGAACTCAAAACAGTTAATACGAATATCCGATATAAAAATGTTAAAAATAAAACCCGCCCAATAACAGATAATATACAAGGGGTAGTGAATGATATTGAAAAATTAAAATCTATGGATTATGCCAATAAAGCTATTTTATTTGTTGTTTTCCCGATTACCCATGATAACGAAAATTGGCAAATTCAACTACAGAGAATTTCTACATCAGTAAGAGAAATAAGCTATATTAACTTCAATTTTGAAGCTGAAATCCCTGGGGTTATTTATTTTTGTTTAATATGATACTGTTTCTCTTGAAAGATAAACGTAACTACAATTAACTATTAGCCGTACTTAAGAACGAGGCCTGAATATGACGATTTAAGGATTATCCCGTTATTTAACCATGACATAGCAGGCATATTCACCTAAGCACCCTCTCCATCACCCCAATCGCCCTCCTCAAATTCCCTTCAGAAGTCGCATATGAGATCCTTATATGCCCTTTCCCATTCTCTCCAAAAGCTGAACCTGGGACAACAATAACTCCTTCTTTCAGCAACTTCTGCGGCGCATCTTCATCCTCGACTTCGGGGAACGCATAGAATGCCCCCTGCGGCTTCACACACTTTATACCCATCTCACAGAATCCATTAAGAAGGATATCCCTTCTTACCCTGAAACTTTCCCGCATCTGTGCCACGCAATCCTGCGGACCTTCGATCGCGGCCAGCGCCGCCTTTTGCGCGATTGAGTTTGCGCAGGCCTGGATGTACTGGTGCACCTTGAGCATCTGTTCGGTATATTCCTTCCGGGCTGCTACGTATCCTATGCGCCAGCCTGTCATGGCATAAGTCTTTGAAACCGCATTGATAGTGATGACATTATCCGAGAACTGCGCCGGGCTTACGTGCTCCCCTTCATAAATAAAATGCTCATAAACTTCATCCGAGATAATTATTATATCATTATCTTCTGCAATCTCCACCAGTGCCTTGATCTCCTGTCTTGTCTGGACACTCCCGGTGGGATTAGAAGGCGAATTCAATATAAGTGCACGTGTTTTTGAAGTAATGAGTTCATTTAAGGTGCCGGGCTTAATTGTGAGTTCTTTCCCAAGAGGGACTCCCACGACCTTGCCTCCTGCAAGCTTCGTAAGGGCAAGGTAAGACAAAAAACCGGGATCCGGGACCAGGACCTCATCACCGCGGTCTACAAGTGCCTGAAGAGCGAGATGAAGACCTTCGGATGCCCCCGAGGTAACGATTACTTCATCCGGGGTTATTGTAAAATGATTTTCCGATTCAAACTTCCTGCACAGGGCAACGCGCAATTCCGGGATCCCGAGATTTGCCGTATATCCCGTGAAACCCGCATTGATAGCCTCTATGGCCGCCTTTTTAATATGCTCCGGTGTATCGAAGTCGGGCTGTCCGAGGCCAAGATTGATGGCGTTCGGTCCCGCACCTTCGAACATCTTGCGGATTCCTGAGATGTCAATGCTCTTCACCCTTTCAGAAAACATGAACATCACTCAAATCTGGTATGCCGCAATTTCAGATCTTCCTCGCTGGCGCCTGTCTTTACCATCAACTCCGAAACAACAGCATCAAGAAAAACAAGTGCGGTTATCTCAAAAATAGTTCCAAGGGGTGCCAATTGTGTATAGCCTATCATCCTGCGTTCATGATAATCCTCGTAATCAATGTCTTCCTTGGGTCTTCCCGGCACGACAACAACAATATCCGAGATCTTACCCAGCGTAGAATCCTTATTGGAAGTTATGGTAGCCAGCTTTGAGCCGATCTTTTTGGCGATCGCGCCAAGACTTGCTATGGATGGGGTCTCTCCTGAACCTGATACAGCGATCACAAGGTCTTCTGGCTGTACGGCCGGGGTCGTGGTCTCACCTACAACATAAACATCAAAGCCCATATGCATCAATCTCATTGCGAAAGCCCGGGCGGCGAGCCCCGATCTTCCCGCGCCCATAAGGAATATTTTCCGCGCTCCCGTTATGCCATTCACGAGAGATGTCACAGAACTCTTATCCAGTTTCGAAGCAAATTTCTCAATATGTTCTGCGATAAAATTCATCGATTCAATGGTTGTTTCACATTCCTTCTTTCGTCTCATTTAGACTCCTTTTTCCCCTTCAACTTTATAATCAATTCGTTTTATTTCCCATCCCTCCAACTTTTTCAACTCATTGTAAATCTGCAATATCCTGCCCTTGCTTCCATCCCAGTGGAAGGTTTTCCGGACATCCTTCTGCTTAAGCTGGTCCTCGATGGATTTAACGAAATGCACAAGTGCAAATTTCTTTGAAAATGGGATATTGAATATCGCCCTGTAACCATTCCTGGTTTTCGCGTACGATGTCAGTACATAGCCAATGTTTTCATAATCCGCGATCGCACTGAAGGAACATATTACCTCTTGCTCGTGATTTACTGAAGAATCTGCATTGGATATGCCAAAAATTACCTGCCTGATAACCTGTTCCGTCGCCTGCCTGCCAAACCATATCATGATCTTACCCTGCGTACAGGAAACGATTACATCATCCCGTCCCATTTCAATAGCTGTGACGTCCCTCTCATCAGTGAAAAAGCCGTTTTTTATCACATTATTTTCTACCATCAGTCTTTCATCCACCCGACTATTGGAGCATCATGATTAAAGGTTCATGGAACCCGTTACATTATAGAAATGCTACTTTATATATTTCCCTATCAGGTCCGAGAGCTTCTTTTTGGTCCCGACAGGTATCTTATTAGAGGCAGTTAATATCGCGCCGGATAACGCATTAGCGCAGATGCAGTTTCTCTCGAGGGAAATCCTCGGGATAGCCTCTTTGATGATATTGCGAACAGCTTCCTCGTTTTTCACAACATTGGCTATCACCGTTTCAATCGTGACATCCTCTTCGTGCCAGACGTCATAATCAGTAACTGTCGCAAGCATGCTGTAACATATCTCTGCCTCACGCGCAAGTTTAGCCTCAGGAAGCGCTGTCATGCCGATGATGTCAAATCCCAGTTGCTGGTAGACTCTTGATTCAGCGCGCGTGGAAAACTGCGGTCCTTCCATACAAACGTAAGTTCCCTTCCTATGAACACTGTATCCCAGTTGCTCAGTTATGTCGCCAAGTAAAGATGACATCTCAGGACAGAACGGGTCAGCAAAACCTATATGGACAACGATGCCGTCCTCAAAGAACGTACTCTCACGGATCCTTGTCCTGTCGAAAATCTGGTCCGGTATCACGATGTCAAGGGGTTTATGTTCAAGCTTCAGGCTTCCGACCGCTGATGCTGAGATTATCCTCTTCACTCCGAGTTTTTTCAGGGCGAGTATGTTCGCACGTGAATTCAGTTTGCTCGGGGAAATCATGTGCCCTTTGCCATGCCTGGGGAGAAAGGCGACATTAATTTCCCCAAAGGAGCCTATTGTGATGGAATCAGATGGTTTACCATAAGGAGTATCAAGCCCAACAACCTTCACATTATCGAGCATAGAGGTATCATAAACGCCGCTGCCCCCAATTATTGCAATATCTGCATGCATAACTTCACGCTCCTTCGTATTTCCACGTTTTTTCACCCGAAACTGATTTTGCTTTGACTATTCCCCTGCAGGTCATTTCTTCGAGTATCTCATCCATCCGATTCGGCTGAGCTATCTCATAGCTTATGGGATCGATATTATGGTATTTCAACAATCCCGATCTTATTTTCTCAATTGTCCATTCATCCTTTTTTTCTTTGGCCATAAGCCGTGAGATTATATCGATCATATCCTCGATAAAATTCCATGGGTATACGATCCATGCCCATTCCTGTACAACTTCCCCGCAATAATCCGGCTTGACATCAGAGGTGTAAAGGTATTGAAGCACTGCTGTTCTGACTTCCGCCGGGTTCTGCCTCTCGACATACTCTTTCGCATGAACGATGCTTTTTCCCGTATCCGTGATATCATCCACAATGAGTACTTTCTTTCCTGCCACAGCATTGTCAGCCAGAGGATACCTGATAGCCGGGCCGCTCCCCGCCGATGCGGTGCCCACGTAATGTTCGATCTTAAGGCTTGTCAGGTCATTGAGCCCAAGGAAATCGCAGAGCACCCTTCCTGCAAACCAACCTCCCCGTGCCAGCGCGATTATTGTATCGGGTTTATACCCCGATCTTTTTACTTCGTCTGATACATGCCTGCACAGGTCATAGATATAATCCCAGTTGGTTATAACACATTTGAATTTATCAGGAAGCACCATGATTCCACCACCCCAAAGAGGTAGTGTAGCGTTATATATTTTTTGTAAATCCTTGAAAGTTCGAGTTTAAAATTATTTAGACAGTATCTGTGCAATGTAGCTTTCCGGCGCATAATTCATCATTATCATTAAAATTTGATAAATAAGTATTTATATCTGTCAGTAAAAGATTAGTATATAATCAGGTGATAAATTATATGGCTGAAAAAAAGCAGGCAAAAACTGAAACAATGGACACACAACGCGTCCCAACGGGAATTCCTGGTTTTGATGATTTATGCGGTGGCGGACTGCTGCGGAACCGGACCTATCTTATATCCGGGGCAGCGGGCGCAGGTAAGACCATATTCGGGCTCCAGTATCTCTACAACGGCATTACGAAATACGGCGAAAATGGCATCTTTATAGCGACAGAAGAGCGCCCGGAACAGGTCAGAGAGAATGTGAGACAGTTCGGATGGGATTTTGAAGCCCTCGAGGATGAAGGAAAACTAGCTATCCTCGATGCCTGTTCTACTAAGATCGGCATTCCTTCACATGAAAAGTATGTTGATGTAAGACCCTTTGATATGCGTTCGATGCTTGACCAGATCATTGCTATACAGGAAGATATTGATGCAAAAAGGGCTTTAGTAGATGGGACTACATCCATTGGTTTTTATCTACAGGACCCTGCAAAGATAAGGGTCGAGCTTCTGAAATTAAGCACAACTCTTGAAATCCTCGGGCTGACCTCGCTGATGACATGCGAAATCATTGATGAGACCCAGGCCAGCAGGTTCGGTGTTGAAACATTCGTAACTGAAGGTACCATTTTGATGTACTATAAGCGAGCTGATGCGGTAAGGGTGCGCAGTGTAGAAATATTCAAGATGAGAGGTACAAACCACAGTCAGAATATCCATCCGTATGATATCACATCAACCGGCATAGTGGTTCATCCAAGGGAAGAAGTATACGCACCATAATTATTCCACATGAGAAAGCCGCTGATAGTGCTGAACTTCAAAACCTATACCGAAGGTATCGGCGAGAAAGCTGTGAGAATCACCCGTTATTGCGAGGAAGTTAGCGATGAATCAGGTATTGAAATCATCGTCTGCCCGCAGGTACCCGATTTATATAGAGTGGCATCTTCAGTCAAAATCCCGGTTTTTGCCCAGCATATCGATGGCGTGGGAGCGGGGAGCTACACCGGCCACATCACTGCTGAATGCGTCAAATCTGCAGGAGCCCGTGGCACGCTTATAAATCACTCGGAACGGCGTCTCCTGCTATCAGATATCGATTCAGCGCTCCATTGCGCAAAAAAAGCAGGATTGAATACCATCGTGTGCACGAACAATGTTTCTGTTACCACAGCAGCAGCGACATTGGCGCCTGATTTTGTTGCGATTGAGCCTCCCGAGCTAATAGGTTCGGGTATTCCTGTTTCAAAGGCCGACCCTGACATAGTAAGCGGGTCTGTCATGGCAGTAAAAAAAATAGCTCCAGATGTTGACGTTCTCTGCGGTGCCGGCATTTCAAAAGGAGAAGATGTTGCAGCTGCTCTGGAACTCGGGACATGCGGCGTGCTTCTGGCTTCCGGAGTTATCAAGGCAAAAGACCCAAAGGCCGCGCTTCTTGACCTTGTGGGAAAGATATAGCCTATTTTTTCGTCCCGTTGGAATTCATTTCCTCAATCCCGTAGCCCAAATAATCCTTGATAATGACATATGCCATTTCAGGTGGAATTGCCCCAACCTCCGTGATTATGAGATCGATATATTCCCGCGGCGTAACATCGAACGCAGGGTTCCTCACGCTGACGTTTGAAAACACTTCCAGTTTTTCCCTGCTGATTACTTCGCTGCTATCCCGCTCTTCTATCTCAACAAGCTCACCCAGCAAGGTTTTCGGGCTGAATTTATAGGTTTCGGCAGCGATAATGACATTTTTCCGGGCTTCGTGGGCAGCCAGCGCTAACTGGGAAGTCCCTATCTTGTTGATGACCGAACCATTGGCCGTTATGGCGTCAGCACCCATTATCACAAGGTCAATATCCTTCATGAAATAACGCACAGCGGAATCCACTATCAGCGAAGTCTTGATCCCCAGGGCATCAAGCTGCTTGATCGTAATATGTCCCTGCAATCTGGGTCGCGATTCCGTAGCTATGACATTGATTTGCTTTCCCTGCGCATGTGCTTCGGCGATTATCGAGATAGCAGCTGCTGAATTACAGTGCGTCATTATCGTATCTCCGTTGCGCACCCTCCGCGCCCCTATCTCACCTATCCGCTTGATTGCGTTCTCTGAATTACGGATAAATTCATCCGCCAGCTTTTTAATGCTGGAATTTGCCTCCTCAACAGTCTCGCCTTCATACCTCATAACTGCCCTCACTGCATTTGGCAGGGATACAGCCGTGGGACGCGTGCCAGCAAGAAGTTCGGCAGCATGTTTCATTTTTTCATTGAATACATCTATGTCGCTTGCCGCAACGCGCCCTGCATAATCCCGAAGTTCAGCAGCTGCTGTCCGTGCAATACTTCCAGCGCCACGGATTTCCATGGATCTTATCTTTTGCACGGTCTCCAGAAGCTTTTTCATTAATCCTCCAGCATGTGGTATATGAAGTCCATATCTATCTGGTGCTCAACAAATCCTGCCAATTCTTCTATCTTATCGCCGACGTCTTCACTCTTAAATATCATACCTTTCCGTTTATATAAATAACTGAGGAATGAGTCTTTAATATTCCTATTTTCGAAGAGGCCGTGAAGGTAAGTCCCTATGACAAGACCGTTTTCACTCACGCATCCGTCATCGCCGAAGGCATTGTGAACAGCTTTCTCGTGGGACGATTTTATCAAGGTTTCACCCATGTGGATCTCATATCCCCTCACTTTCTCCCCTTTTAAAGGCCCCAGGATCCCACCATTACCCGATATGATCATATCAACCTGCCTTGTCTGTTTCTCATAAATGCCAAATCGTGTGGAAACATTGAGAAGACCCAGACCTTTTATCGAACAGACCCCTGTTGTGCCTTCAATTCCACTATCTACTATTTCCTCTCCCAGGATCTGGTATCCTCCACATATTCCAAAAACTGGAGTCCCTTTTCCTGCCTCTTCAATTATTTTTTTATCCATACCTGTTGAGGTCAGCTCCATAAGGTCGTCGATAGTGTTTTTCGTACCGGGGATTATGATAGCATCAGGTTCATCGAGTTCTTCCCCCGGATCGACATATCTGATATCAGCTTGTTTCTCAAGAGGTTCAAAATCCGTGAAGTTAGAAATGTGCGATAGTCGTATCACGGCTATCCTGACCGGGTGACCGTTTCTGGTCTTATCCTTTATGGACACGGAATCTTCAGACGGGATCTTTATATCCGTGTATGGAATAACCCCGATAACCGGCAGACCTGTAAGTTCTTCAAGTTGCCTTACTCCCGGCTCAAGCAGGCTTTTATCTCCTCTGAATTTGTTTATTATTATTCCGCGAATGAGCGGCTTCACGTCTTCGGGAAGCAATTGCAATGTTCCATAGATACTTGCGAACACGCCGCCGCGTTCAATATCGCCAACCAGTATCATTTCGGGATGGACCAGCCTCGCCATACCTATATTCACGATATCCCTGTGGTACAGGTTTATTTCAGCCGCCCCGCCAGCTCCTTCAATCACGATCACATCGTAAGCCGAAGCAAGTCTATTATACGCTTCGCCAACTATCGACATCATTTCACCGATCGAATCGTAGTAATCCCCTGCCTTTTTGTCCGCATACGGTTTTCCCAGGATAACGACCTGAGAAATATGCGAGCCTTTCGGCTTTAAAAGAACAGGATTCATATCTGCACTGGGTTCTACCCCCGCAGCGTTTGCCTGGATGGCCTGGGCGATCCCTATCTCCCTGCCGTCACGGGTTATCCAGGAATTGAGGCTCATGTTCTGGGCCTTGAAAGGGGCGACTCTGTATCTTCTTGACAGTATCCTGCAAAGAGCGGTCACAAGCATGCTTTTTCCGACGTGGGAGCTTGTCCCGACGATCATGAGATTTTTTGTCATCGAATCCGTTTCATCCTGTTCCTGTATACAACACATATTCCTGCCAGAAACACAAAAAGCATTGCACCCGTACCTATGCTATCAGAGATATAGCCGTATGCTTTCATCCATCCTGTGCCATACTGTTTGAAACCATAATTAAATGTCCACAAAAGTTCATTTGTTTTACTCATCCCGAGACTTGCATCAATGAACGCCATCTGATTATAGAAAGGATAGAAAAGCACTGTCCCGCCGTCGAAAATATCCATGAAGACATGGGACGCAAGGTAGACCGAGGCTATAATGAAAATCGATCTCTTTTCTTTCAGAAGCAGGCCGAAAAGCAGAAAAAACGACGGGATGAAAATGTTGTGAAGGAGCGCCCTGTGCTGGGTCAATAAAGTGTCAAAATCAGGTACTACTGCAAGCGGCAAAAGTAGGAGGATATATTTATGATCCTCTTTCTTGCTCACTATCAGAAGGGCAAGCAGAGGGACGATTAAATGGATCGGCCAGTCTGGCATTTTTTATTCTATCTTATCCACTCTGGTCACACGCAATAAAGCATTGATCGGTACGCCCTGGATGCTGTCTATACCTTTCTTATCCACCAGCACCGCGATAGCAACAGGCTTTGCATTAAGTGCCTCAAGCACAGCTACTGCCTCTGTAAGTGTTGTGCCTGTCGTGACCACATCATCGATGAGAACGCAGTTCTTGCCTTCCACCTGCGCGAAGTTCTGGCTTATGGTACCTTTTGTTTCTTTTGATTCTGGCTCCCAGCGCTGCTTATTGGGATGATACGTTGAAAATTCACATCCCAATTCATCTGCCACCATGTTTGCAAGTGGAATTCCACTGAGGGCTACGCCGATGACCACATTCACGCACGTTTCTTCAAGACAATCAAGGATCATATCCGTGAGGGCCCCGGCGATCAACCTCTGCCTGGTTGAACTTCGACCGATATTGCTCCAATCCACGTAAATATCCTTAGGAGCCTGAACATTATCTCCTTTTTTTGCATGGGTGAGAAGCCATGTGGCTGTTTCGCGGGAAACGTTCAATTCATCTGCGATCTGGCCTGTTAGAAGCCCGGCAGCCTGAAGCTCGACAGCTTTCTGGATCAGTTCATCAATTGTTTTCATAGCAATCAACGAATGATAATACCATCTTTGTATTAAAAGGTTGGGTGTTCGGGAGATATATTAAAATAGGCCCATCAAGGCTTTAGCTTCCAATAAATACCCCTTTCTTGTAGCATCATCCGTAGAAGGCACTGAAGTGAAAAATTTATGTTCCACAACTTCAATCCCGGAAAAATTAAAAATCCCGGTATCTGATGCCTTTTTCATGGCATCAAACATTCCAGTGGAATCGTATATCTCCCTGGCTGCTCCTGTTGTGTTGAAAATAACAACTTTTTTGCCCGCAAGCAGCCCGATAGGTCCTCCGGCTCCCATAGAATATGCAAAATTCAATGAGAACACACGGTCAATGTAGCCTTTTACCATAGCTGGTAAGCCTGTCCACCAGATGGGATATATGAAGGTAATGACATCGGCCCAGGTTATCTTGTCCTGTTCTGCTTTAATTTCTGCAGGAACTTTCCCGGATATGATCCCTTCTATATCGCCACTTTTCAACACTGGGTCAAAATCCAATGCATACAGGTCCCTTACTACAACTTCATGCCTTTTTGCTTTTAGAGCCCCTGAAGTGGTTTCAAGGATGGCATGGCAGAAACTCCTGGGATTCGGGTGCGAATAGATAATCAGATGTTTCATTGTTTTCTCCTCCCCTCTATAGTGATATATTCTATTTACAATAGATATGCGTTTCGGAACCCAGTATCTGAAAAGTGTGAAATCCTATCCAGAACATTTATCGTTTCAATTATTCCAGGAATATTATTGCTGTATTTGTCCGGTTCCATCATTTGGCAAGGCAAAAAAGCAGGAAGCCGGAATTCCAAGTTGATGCCCAGAATGATGCCGGGCTCCCTTATCGATTTTTCATAATGTAATTATGGTCTTAATTGATGTAATTCGTGCTGCCCCTGTCAAAGCCCTCAACAAGCTCCATTTTCATATTATCCGGCTGCCATGTTGCATCAGGATAAACAAGGTTCTTGAAGAAATGGGTGGTATCTACGGCTATTTTTGTTGCAAGATGCTCATCCCCGAAGACCTCTCTTGTTATCTGAAGAACCATGACTCTCACTCCACTTTCGCTCAGGTATCCGAGGGTATGCAGGTACTCATGCATAAGGATATGAAAAATATATGGCTTGTAAAGCTCAGGTCTTGTTTCTTTTATCCTCTCAAGAGGGACTTTGTTCATAACGATCACATTTGTACCAACGGGATAGAAGCCTCCAAAAAATCCCTGCGGATGGTTCCCCAGGTTGGCAAGTCCCAGCATCAAACCGGCGCGGCTCTTCCTCTGGCTCACCCAGACGGCAGCTTTAACCACCTCGAAGATGTCTGCAAGGGTCTTAGCGTTGTCCAGCCGGCCATGAAAGTTGTTCTCATTTCTGATATTTCCGATTTCCATTTTAATTTTTATACCTCATTTATAATATTCGTAATCCTACGAACATATTAACATTATGCTTATTCATTAAAAAAGCTTTTGGTCGTTAAGTATAGGATGAAGATATAAACTGTAATTGAATTTTTCTTAAACTTTTTTAATACTTCCACCCATGGCCTTAACATGGCCTTTTCTCCTCTTTTTCATGGGGGAACCGCATACAGGGCAGACATCTCCCTGCGGATATCGCCTCTTGCACCCGATGCACTGTTTTTCCCACATCAGGATATCTTTTATCATTCTCTGCCCCGCAGGCATAACCTTGATTCCAAGTTGAATCGCGGTGTTCTGGGCTGCAAAATCATCAGTCACAAGGATTGTTTCCTCGCATCTTGAATATTCCAACGCCTTTGCCAGAATATCGATGTCTGTATCCGAGAGTTCCTCGCTGTCCTTTGTTATCCCGGCTTTGGATAAGACTTCCTTTTTGAAACGTTCAAGCGGCGGCTCGATCCTTGCCTTCATTAATTCCATTGTTGTAATAGCATTTTCATCCCTGAGTTCCTGTACCACTGAGGGGACGGTCACAATGTTTCCTTCAAGCCTTTTTCTTATGATGAAAAGTGAAGCGTCAACAATATATATCATTCTTTGGGATTTCTCGTTCTGATAAACAACAATTCATCTGGAATCAAGTTCATTTCCGTATCCGGTTTTCGGGACAATAGCCGTTGCGATCGCCGCGTCTATCAATGCCTTGTATATATCGACACCGACGAAGGGAAGTACGCCCAGTTCAATTGCCTTTTGTGCATTGACTCCAAGTACGAACGCCAGCTGAATCATTCCAGCCAGGTAAATCACTGCTATCCCGAGAAGCATGACGCTGAACATCACGACGAAACCCCTGGACTTTATATACATATCAGTGAACCATCCTATTATCAATGAAGCGGCAATAAATCCAATGATATAACCGCCCGTTACTCCCGTGAGGACCGCCATACCACTTTTTGCATCAGCAAACCACGGAACCCCCAGCACTCCAATAGCTGTGTAGAATCCCTGGCTCAACCCACCGTACCATTTGCCGAGAACGACGCCTGAAAGTAGAACGGCAAAAACCTGGCCTGTTACAGGCACGGGCGTGTAAGGGAGATAAAACCGCAATTGTGCGAGCAATCCTGTTAAACACGCAAAGCCCAGCGCAAGGACAACTTTGTTCGCAAATGTGGATTCAAACCGCCATTTGAATAAATCATATTTAATCGACTCATATTTTGCAGATATATTTTTTAATTCGCTGTTGAACTCCGACATATGTCACCCATTGTAAACTTTTTATTCTGAGAGGTAAACAATCTATTTAAGGGTTATCTACAAACAACATAAATACTTAAAAAACAATAATAAAAAAGGGAGGAAAGTATGGAAATAGTTTCCGTCAAAATCGATGCGCCGCAAGATACGAACTTGATACTCGGCCAAACGCATTTCATCAAAAGCACCGAGGATCTATATGAGGTTCTCGTTACATCCGTCCCCGGGATAAAATTCGGGCTTGCATTTTGCGAAGCTTCAGGAAAGTGCCTCGTAAGGAGCGAGGGAAATGATGATATGCTAATAGGAGCGGCGCGAGATAATGCTTCTTCTCTTGGCTGCGGCCACTGCTTCATTATATTTATTAAGAACGCCTATCCGATAAATATCCTGAACGCGATAAAGAACATTGGTGAGGTATGCAGCATTTATTGCGCAACATCAAATCCTGTTGAAGTCATAATTGCCAGGACAGAACAGGGAAGAGGAATACTTGGGGTTATAGACGGGGAAAGCCCGAAAGGTATTGAAACTGAAAAAGATGTCGAAGAAAGGAAATCGTTCCTTCGCACAATAGGTTATAAAAAATAATGCAAAAGGATTATCTGAAGGTCAGAGTTCCCGCGACTTCTGCAAACCTTGGTGCAGGATTTGATGTATTCGGTATCGCCTTAGAAATTCCTGCTGATATAATCGAAGTCAAAAAAAGTAAGAAAACGGAAATAATAATCCGGGGGAAAGGTTCAGAACATATACCAACAGACCCTCGAAAGAACACTGCCGGTGTTGTTGCCTCCGTTCTTGAAAAACCCGCTAAGATCACGATACATCGGAATATTCCCCTATCCAGCGGGCTTGGAAGCAGCGCCGCGCCCGCAGCAGGGACAGCTTTCGCCCTGAATGAGATATACGACCTCGGGCTTTCAAAAGAAGAACTTGTTCGCATTGCAGCGGAAGGTGAGAAAGTCGTTGCCGGAGTCGCGCATGCTGATAACGTGGCACCTGCCATCTATGGTGGTTTTTCGATAGTGCACAAGAACAGAGTAATTTCCCTGATGCCCGCCAACATCGGAATTGTGGCAGTTCACCCCGATATAATCGTCAGTACACGTAAGGCTCGCGCCATTCTTCCTGAAAAGATCTCCCTTAAGAACGCTTCTTTCAATGTGGGCAGCGCAGCGTCGATGGTCATTGGCATGATAAAAGGCGATATAGAACTGATAGGGGAAAGCATGGAGAACAGGATAATAGAGGAAAGGCGCTCAGAGCTCATCAAAGGATATGCGGAAGTCAAGAAAAAAGGGCTTGAGGCAGGCGCCGCTGGAGTAACTATCAGCGGTTCAGGGCCGACAATGATAGCGGTCTGTAGGATGAACGAAAGGGATGTGGTTGCACAGGCTATGAAACAGGCTTTTCTAGAAAGCCATGTCAGGAGCGAGGCTTTCATGACCACGATTGGAAAAGGAGTGGAAATTATTGGTCATTGAATAGGTATATTATGATCCCGTCTTCGATTCAGATCATGGGACTTATAAATTCAAGGGACGTACCCCTTGTATAAAATTCTACCGCGCTACCTCCAACCAGAATGGGCTTTTTCTCTCCTGGAAGTCTCTCACTTATTTCAGCTAAAATTCTGAATTTATTGCTCAATTCTCCCAAGGCAAAACCTCTTTAATTCTATTTCCTTCAAAAATCACTCCTTCCTGTACTCGAAGTTTTGCTATCTCGATGAACATTTTAACTTTTTCTGGAGCCCTCGGTTTTGTTCTGATTGCAGTCATATTATATTATAAAATCAATGTGATGAAGTATAAGTATTTCGTATCAGGCCTTTACAATTATAATATCGCAACCTTTTAGACATAAAAAACCTACAAGTGAGTTATGATTGAGAGACCGGAAATAATAGAAGTTCTGTCAAACTATGATTTGAGTGAAACCACAATCGGCGTCCTTGCATCTCACTCCGCGCTCGATGTCTGCGACGGGGCTGTGGAAGAAGGACTCAGGACACATGCAGTTTGTGAGAAAGGGCGCGAAAAGACGTATGCAGAATACTTCAAGGCGCAGCGGGAGAACGGAAAGCTCATACGCGGGATCGTGGATACAACCGATGTTTATACAAAGTTCAATGAAATTCTGAAGCCAGAGAATCAACAGAAACTTCGTGATAAGAATACGATTTTCATTCCGAACCGCTCATTCACCTCTTATTGCGGGATAGATGAAATCGAAGACGATTTCAAAGTGCCGATGTTCGGGAGCCGCAACCTGCTTCGCAGCGAGGAGCGGGGCATCGAGCGGGATTATTACTGGCTGCTTGAAAAGGCCGGGCTTCCTTATCCGGAGAAGATCGAAAAACCTGAGGACATCGACAGTCTTGTCATGGTAAAGCTCCCGCATGCAGTGAAGAAACTTGAGCGCGGGTTTTTCACAGCAGCATCGTATTCAGAGTTCAAACAAAAATCAGGGGCCTTCCTGAAGCAGGGGATAATCACCCGGGAGGCACTTGCCGATGCGAGGATCGAGCGTTACATCATCGGTCCGGTTTTCAATCTTGACATGTTCTACTCACCCCTTGAAGAAGAGATGAATAAAATAGAACTGCTGGGCATCGACTGGCGCTTCGAAACGAGCCTTGACGGGCATGTGCGCCTGCCAGCACCCCAGCAGATGACACTCAATGAGCGGCAGATCATGCCTGAATATACGGTGTGCGGCCACAATTCAGCAACGCTGCGTGAATCGCTTCTTGAGGATGCTTTTGATCTCGCTGAAAAATATGTAAAGGCCACGCAGAAATACTACAAGCCCGGCATCATAGGGCCGTTCTGCCTCCAGACCTGCGTGGACAAAGATCTGAATTTTTATGTGTATGATGTGGCGCCCCGCGTGGGCGGGGGCACGAACGTGCACGTCTCTGTGGGGCACCCGTACGGGAATACCCTGTGGCGAAGACCCATGAGCACGGGCCGGCGCGCGGCGATGGAGATACGGAGGGCCATCGAGCAGGAGAGGGTGGAAGAGATAGTGACGTGATTCTCGAGACTTTATATTGGTTTGAAAAACCACAGAGATCACGGAGGACACAGAGAAACGTTACAACTCTCCGTGTTCTCTGTGTCCTCTGTGGTTGATTATCCCGGAAGGCTCTCATTTATCCAGAATAATTGAAAAGTCTCAAATGCACAATAGAAAGGTTTAATGCTGACATAGTAAAATTAGTAAATGGAGTGATCAGTGTATGCTTCCTCAGACTTTAAGAAGAAATGGATACAAATTCCTACATCAATTTATTATCTTATTTATATCAATTCTTCTACTTGCTTCAGGTGCCCAGGCATTACGAATGTTATCTGGAGATCAGGTATCTGTCGATTCCCCGGTGGATGACGATATTTTTGCGACGGGCGGCATCATAGACATCAACGCTCCTGTAGCCGGGGTCGTAATTGCCGGGGGTACAATTAATATCAACGCGCCTGTGAACGGAGATGTCTTTGTTGCTGGCGGCCAGATATCGATAAACTCCGATGTCAAAGGAAAAATCGTAGCTGCCGGGGGAAATATTGATCTGAAAGGCAGCGCAAAAAACATCGTAATTTCGGGGGGTAATGTCAACATCCATTCTACTGCTACCATAACCAAAGATGCATTCATTTCAGGCGGCAGGGTCAACAATGCAGGCAGGATCAACGGCAACCTGACAGTGAGAAGTGAAAATTTTCAAAACACCGGAAGTGCGGGCAGCGTAGACTTTAAGCGAAGTGAAGTTTCGCAGCGTTTTAAGGCGATAGTTGGCGTATTTCGGATTCTTTTTACTGTTGGATTCCTGATACTTGGCATAATCCTGATTAAATTATTCCCGGCGCAATTTTTTAAAGTTGAAGAGGAAATAATGAAATCTACGATTGTAAAAACAGTAGCGGGTTTTGTTTTCATAATTGTAGCAGCAGTTTTAATAATTTTAATCGCTGTAACCTTTATTGGTCTTCCGGTTGCGGTAATTTCAGGAATGCTTTTCATGATAGCGCTGATGCTATCTACTTCTTTTGTATCGTTCGCTGTAGGCAGAAAGTTTGTAGACCTTTTCAAGTTCAAGACCAGCGATATATTGATTTTTATCACCGGGTTCATTATTCTAAACATTATATATCTAATTCCATTTGTCGGAGGATTGATCCTGATCATAGCGGTCAGCCTGGGCTTTGGAGCGATATGTTATTCGGTGAGGGAGAACTGGAGGAGCATAACCACCGTTAGATAAATCTAGATTATTGACGAGTGAGCCATGGGTAATATTTGAGATGTTTCATTCCGTAGTGGCTGCTGTTAATACTATTTTTGCTAAAAAAAACGGCTATACAGGCCTCATACATCGTACGGGATTTGTGACTGAAGAGGATAAGCCGTTTATCATGCATCCATTTTTTCTTTAAGTACTATGATTCTACTTATTCCAAGAGAAACTATACCGAGTAGAATCCCGTTTGAGAGATGATTAAGACTCATTGTATACAGACCATAGGAAAAGTTTAATACAATTCCAAATCCAAAATAAATCAAAGCGAATTCCAGTAACTGTTTATTGTCGTATGTCCAAATAAATGAATCACGCATATTTCCCTGATAACCTCCTTAATTTTTTATAAAATATGTTTTTTTTATGATTCTAACCGTTTGTATATACAAGACTCCCGTTACTACCAAAACAAGAAAGAAAAGCCGTGGATTGCCCCATGCATTGTATCCCCTCATATAGAATAGTAATACAAGTGATAAAATTATCGTAATCACTGGCACGACAAAGATAAAGTTGTCAGGGTGTATAAGTTCTTTAACTTTTTCATTTATCATGATTATCTTTTCACTCCTGAAGGAATCTTATGATACAATTTGTGGACAGGAGGCACTCTCATTCATAAGCGGCGACCTATCCACCATAAATTAATGAATCGTTTGAACGTATATATTTATTCATATATATAATAATTGTACTTATTATTATGATTAGAAATTTAATTGATGGAACAGGTCACAAACCCCGTACATGCGCTTAACCCCTCTATACTGCTACCATGCGGCGTCAAAATCCCGAACAACCAGAAAAGCGATAGGAATTCTCATGTGCCAACCGTTGATGCTCCCGATCTTAATCGGGCTTCCGGGACTGATAACGATAGGCGTTTTTCATGCTCTCAAAAGGCTATAGGAATCCAGAACAACCTAACTACAAAAACCAAACTTCAGGCGCATATTATCGATATGCTTTATTGTGATGTTCGAACTGAAGGAAAGTCACAATCTCGTTTTTCTTGTCAATCGAATAAAAAAGAACAAATGAACCAACATGAACTCTCCTTTTACCTTTTAACACGTTTCGGAGGGGCTTGCCCAGTTCGGGATTTTTACTAATTTCTAATATTTTGTGGATTATCCTCTGATAAATAGAATTATCCTTCTTTTTGAGTTTATCCAGAGTTATCTCCAGGGCGGTCTCAATTTGAATTGTATAAGGCATGATCAAAGAAACCTTTTTTCAAACTCTTCCGGGGTATATTTTGAGAACCTGCCTTCTTTTACCCTGCGTTCAGCTTCTTCAACTTTTTTTATAAATTCTTTGCGAATTTTTTCTTCAGGAGGATAAAACTCGTCTCGAATTATATCCAGAACCTCTGTCAGAATCTCTTGCCGGAGCTCCCTTTTTAATTCTAATTTCAATTCATCCAGATTAGCAGCAGAATCCATGAGAGTAAATAGAATTTCATAGATTTTAAAGATTTGTATTGATGTCAAAGGTATAGCCAAATGAAAAGATTAAAGCTATTTTAATTAATATAAAAAATATTTTTTATATTTTAAAGAAAATCCTGCGCCTGAGATTCGCTTGATTATCGGTTTGAATATATCAGCAAATCAGTATAGTGCCTTACTTGATCATTTTCGAGGTCCGAAGGAAGTGAACTAAACAAATAGCGGTACCGTAATATGCAGCGCATCATAGTCAACAACAGGCACTTTCTTGACGTGATTTTTCCCTTCCTTAAGCTCAAGAGCCCGATACCTTCCAGGAACGTGAGGTCATTATGCACATTTGATTCCTTGCGTTTTAGTATCCTTGCCAGCTCACTGATAGATTCTAGCCTCTTCTCCCTGATAATCGAAAGTAAGCGCAGGCGCTCTCGGGTTAATATCTTTCCGATATCCTCTGCCGTGCGCGCTATTATCTTATGGGGCTCGCCGCGTTTGACTCTTTCAAATAATTGGTTTAGATGCTCTCCGTATTCTTCATCGCTCATAATTACAATCTCAACGTCTTTTAATTTCATCGATCTTCCTCCGATTAGCTAAAAACCAGAACAACGAATAAAGCAATAGAAACCCTTATGCATCTCCCTACATTATTGGGTCATGAAGGTTGATATAGAATTGCTTAAATAGCCATAAAGATAGATTTACAATGAAAATACGCGAAATCATAAAATTGCTAAAAGCTGATGGTATGTATCGTTTCCTTGTTGTGATTGAAAAAGCAAATAATAACTACTCGGCATATTCGCCGGACTTACAGGGCTGTGTGGCTACAGGCGCAACCCGTGAAGAAGCTGAAAAGAACATGTATGAAGCTATTGAAATGCATATACATGGATTGATGGAGGATAAGTTACCCATTCCGGAATCAAAATCTTTTGCAGAGTATGTAGCAGTTGCTGAAAAATCAAGTATGGAGCAGACGGCTTAACTGCTTGCCCCAAAACATTTTTTCTCATTTGAATCTCTGCCCCTGAATTAAAACGCTGACGATGCAAATAAAGAAGAGTTCGCTACAATTGTGAAAGCAGTAGCAGGTTTTGTTTTCATCATTGTAGCAGCAGTTTTAATAATTTTGATCGCTGTAACTGTTATTGGTCTTCCGGTTGCGGTAATTTCAGGAATGCTTTTTATGATAGCGCTGATGCTATCACTTCTTTTGTGTAGTTCGCTGCAGGCAGAAGGTTTGTAGACCTTTTTAAGTTCAAGACCAGCGATATATGGATATTTATCACCGGGTTCATTATTCTAAACATCAATTTCTAATTCCTTTTGCCGGAGGATTGATCCTGATCGTCAGCATGGGCTTTGGAGCGATATGTTATTCAATTAACTCGAAGAGTATCACAGTTAAATAAATTTAGATTATTGACGAGTAAGCCATGTGTAATAATTAAGATGTTTCATTTCGTGGTAGTTGCTGTTAATACTCTTTTTGGGTTTTTTAAGAAAATTTTTTATCTTTTCATTTCTTCTTTTAATTGCGACAAATCGATCAAATTCTATTTTTAATAGCTTCATAGTTTCTTCTTTATTTTTATAATTCAGAAAAATATCTATGTCCCCAAAAAAATGAAATCGTATGAAACTTATACTATAGAAAATATTGAACAAGAATAATAAAAAAAAACCAGAAGCCAATGGTGTATATAGGCTGTCACTAATTCGAAATATGATAAAAATCGCAGAAAAAATTACAAAAAAAATTACAAGACTAATCCAACTATAAAACGTGTTTGATATTAAATCTCTCCAGACAAAATATATATTAGATGTTTTATTTTGAAAATCTGTTAAATAATTCTCAAATTTTCTTCTATCGGGAAATTCATTTGAAAAGTGTTCTAAAACATCAGTAATTTCTTCTATCAGTTCCTTGCTCATCGTCTTATTTTTATAGGACATTACTTTTTCAAAAAATCTATCTCTCTGTTTATTTTCAATTGTTTCTAATTCGAAAGTCGAATTTATCAAAAATTTATCTAATATTTCTGTTTTGAATGATTCAGATTTTTCTTTAAGTATATTTTTTTCCTTATTATATATTCCAAAAATAAATATAAATAATATTGTTGAAATAATTGTCTCTTTGAAAAAACCAGCTATGTTTGAAATATCACCCATATACCTCGTACGATAATTTCTATATACTATATTAATTTTGCTGCATCAATCAAAATATATAAGATTACTACTATTAAAAATCTTGGCCTAATTCCAATAACATGATATTGCCCTCCTTGCCGCAAGAAAAAGAAACTCCGTTAACACTTAAAGATTCAAACCAATCGAGCATCCACAGGATGCCCCGGATTTCCAATCCGGCCTGTTTGTGACTCAAAATTTTTTCTGCCATCGAACTTTCACTCTTTCGACATCAGGCAGATCTCTTCAGAATCGCTATTGTATCCAATCAATCCTGCGGTCCTTGTCCAGTTGATTATTATCCTGAAATAACTCTCTATGTCAGAAGTGGAAATCCTGCTCTGGAGGAATTTTAACGCTTCCTCCTTGCTCATCTTTCGCTCCGGAGACTCCATGAGCATATTCCTGAGGCCCTTAATAAGCTCCACACCTGCAACTTTATCCCTGATGATTTTCTTTCTTTCCCTTATTCCTGTATCCAGGAGTTTCTGGGCGTCTCCAGTGAGTTCAATATTACCATCAGTCACCCTGACAAACCCGAGCAATTCGGCGCCATCGATAGAAGGCAGTATCTCATCGAGTTCAAGGTCGAAATCGCCAGCCAGGCGGGCGGCATCCTCTATGCCCCCGGAGTCATTGACCACTTCAAGAAGCCCGACTATCTCGCTGATGGTTGCTTTTGGGAATATCATGGCTACACTATTAGTGAATAGACTTTATCAACCCATCGATAGAACTCAGGGTCTTTCCTGTTCCTGGGTCGTTCCAGCTCGATCCTCAGATCCGCCACGACCTTCCCGGGGCGGTGTGAAAGGATGATTATGCGATTTGCCATGTACACTGCTTCCTCAACATTATGGGTCACCATGATCACCGCTTCCGGAGGCATGCCAGGATCGGCCCAGAGCATCAGCAGTTCATCTTTCAGGTTCTGGGAAGTGAGCGCATCAAGGGATGAGAAGGGCTCATCCATGCACAGGAGAACAGGCTCCACTGCAAGGGCGCGTGCAAACCCGACCCTCTGTTTCATGCCTCCTGAGAGTTCACGCGGGTAAACCTTTTCAAATCCGTCCAGGCCAACGGCTTTGATATATTTGCAGGCCGCTTTTCCCTTATCTTTCACAAGCTTTAAGGATTCGAGAACCAGTTCTATGTTTTCCTGTACCGTAAGCCAGGGGAATAGCGCGAAATTCTGGAATACCATTGCCACCTTGGGATTATCTGGAGAAATTACTTCCCCTTTAAAAAGAACCTCCCCAGAGTTTGGTCTTTCCAGCCCCACGATTATGCGCAAAAGTGTGCTTTTCCCGCATCCTGAAGGGCCTACGATGCATATAAAATCGTTATCTTCAACAGAGAAATTGATATTATCGAGAACAAGTATCTTATTGCCGTCGGTTTCATAGGTCTTGGACACATTTTTTATTTCTACCAGCATTCATGCCTCGAATTTATATTTGGCCAGTGCTTTCCTGTATAATGGCTGCCATATAAGCCTGTTCAGGAATATAATGGTTACAGACATGCTGAGCACGGATAATATTACCATGCTCGAATTTGGCGACTGGAAAGTGGCCCTGTCAAGCAAATACCCTATACCGAAAAGATGGTATTCCTGGCCTTTGAATACGATAAATTCCGCAACTATCAATGTATTCCACCCTCCTCCCCATGCCGTAATGCTTCCTGTCATGAACGATGGGAACATAGCCGGGAGAAGGACTTTTTTCCAGTAGAGCTTTCCCCTGACACCGAAAGATGCTGCGGCATTTTCTATATCGCCGGGTATCGACTTTACCCCTGAGATCAGGTTAAAAAGAAGGTACCACTGCATACCCAGCAGTATGAGAATGATCGCTGCTATCTCAAGGCTCCCGTACCTGATGAAAATAACCACCATTGCGGGAAAGAGCGCTATGGCGGGGATAGATGCGGCGACTTCCATAACTGGCATAAGATAGGATGAGGCTCTCTTGCTTCTGGCTATGTAGTATGCTGCCGGAATTGTCCAGATAACACATATCACATATGCGATACTTAATCTGGCAAAAGAATATCCAATAGCCAGTGGTATTGAATACGCATCATCCGGAAGGTTCAGCAGCAGCCTTGTGATAGATGTAATAAAAACGTAAGCAATATACGCAAGAATTGAAACCACAGCAAGATAACCCACGAATTTCGAGATGATTTTTATCGATCTATGTTTGTGAAATATGATATATGATGAAACCATTATTTTTGAAAAACCCTCGAAAATAAACCTGAATATATATTTTACTATTCGTGTGTTAAAAATGAACTCGCCTGGCTTTTTCTCGCCAGAATACTCATAATTATACTTGTCAGCCCATGACTGCATAGGCTTCCAGACGAACAATTCAAGCAACAGTATTATGATGACCAGTGTGGATAAACCAACGAGCATCAGGGCTATTTTTCCGGAATAAGTGGTGTCTATAAGAAAACTTCCAAGCCCTGGAAGTTTGTAGGTATCAGAACCTGCCGAGATGATCTCGGATGCGACCAGGAAGAACCATCCCACAGACCAGGATACGATACTGTTATAAACCAGTTTTGGGACACACACCGGGAGCGTGAGGTTTTCGAGGCGCTGCCATCCGCTGAGCCCGTAACTGTCCGCCGCTTCAACCAGTTCCTTCGGTATGGTCGTGAGGGATTCGTAAATCCCAAAGGCCATATTCCATGCCATGCTTGTAAAAATCAGGAACACTGCCGCTACCTCGACCCCGAGCCTTCCGTGGATAAGGCCTATGAAAAAGAGAACCGCAGCCGGGAAAAACCCAAGAATTGGCACGGATTGGAGTATATCAAGAAAGGGAAGCATTATTTTGCGCGCGGTCTTATTTGTCGCGGCGAGGTAGCCATACGACAGGGCAAAGCATAATGAAAAGAAATAAGCCATGGCCATTCGGGAAAATGATGCGGCTGCATAATATGGAAGTAATTTAAGTTCAGGAAAATCTATGAAATCAAAAAAGTAGAAAGCTAAAGCGACTGAAACCAGGAAAAGGATGATAGCAATGATAAAATATCCTTTTTTCATCGGCTAATTGCAGTCACAGCTTATATATATTCTTTTTTGGCCTCTTTTGGCTTACTGCAATTCCCGCTTTCTAAGCTTTCCGCCTGCTATCTGGCCGGCAACGTCTGAGAGAACAAGCAGCGGTATAACGGTCCAGTTGAGACCTGAAAATATTCTCAACAAGAAAACGAACGGCACCGGTATGTGCACTGCCATCATCCATTGCCTTGAGAACCGTGTGGCATTGCCCCTGATATAGCCAAATGGCAGGTTGACAAGGAAAACCATCAGCATTAGTTCATTAATTGACATTTTTTCCTATTCTATCCAATTTTGTTTTGTAGCTCTTTATTTATGTAGTTTGTGGTTCAAATAGTTCGAAAGGTTGATTAAACGGAAACATTTAATAAAGAGGACAAAGATTTGTTAAAAAAATCAGGGAGAGAAACATGGCTTTCGTTCAAAAATTAATGGATTCCAGGAAACACATCGATGAAATTGATTTAGAGATCGACATTGCAAAAAATGTGGCTGTCCGCCCAAGGCTTGAGAAAATGCGTTTTCTGGAAGGAGGGGTTGAAGCTAACCTTTACCGTATGCTTTACAACAACGGCCCGGGCAATGGGACTGCCCTGTTCATGCCTTTTGACCAGAAAAGCTCGGAACACGGGCCGGGACATGAATTCTTATGGGAAAGAGATGACCCAAGCGCTGAAGAGATCAGCCTGAGGGGAAGAGGCTCAGCCGACATAAGAGCAATAGCAGAACTGGTGAAAGAGGCGCTGAGATACGGCGCATCAGCCATAGGATTGACGATCTACCCGGGTGGGGAGCATATCAGTGCTGATATGGAAAGGGCAGCGGGGATCATCAGGGAGGCGCATAAATCCGGTCTTGTAGCTGTGGTGTGGGCCTATGCGCGGGGCACCGGCCTTGATGAAAAGACAAAATTGAAGGATACGGAGGGGGAGTTCCAGGGCATAACGCAGGCGGACAGCCTCTATTGGACGCACTATGCCGTCGCGATAGCCTCGGGCTTCCTGGGAGCGGACATAGTCAAAACCAAATACCCGGTAAAGGTAAAGCCGGACAACCGCAGGGCGTATGATGCGTATATAGAAGGACTCGCAAAAAAGAACTCAAGCATGATCGCTTACAAATACATCGAGCCGAAAGATGCCGAGACGGCCCTGACATCTGAGCAGGAAATATTCAGGGCAAGCCTCGTCGTGCAGACCGCTCCCAATTCCATTGTGATTTTCTCAGGCGGGCCAAAACTGCGGGGCGATCCGACAGAGAGCCTGAAGAAACAGACGGAAATCGTAATGAAAGCAGGAGCTGAAGGAGGTATTTACGGCAGGAACATCTGGGGTCTCCCGGTAAAGGAGGGGCTTGAGGCAGCTTCCGCGATCAATGAAGTGATCAGCATGCCGGAATTCCATAGAAAGCTGACTGAGCCAAGGTTTGTGGGATATGGATAATTTTATTCTAAACATTTGTTCAAGGAACTACAATAACCTTCAGCGACTCCCCTGCTCCACCAGCTATCTTGAAACCTTTCTGGATATCATCCAGTCTGACCCTGTCGGTGATCAAATCCTTTACATTTATCTTCCCATCTTTAATAAGGTCCAGAGACTCTTCAAGATCAACAGGTGCTGCGCCGTAACTTGATACAAGGCCCAGTTCATTCCTCCAGAACTCTTCAACAGGGATTAAAATGTTTTTATTCGGGATTGCAAACAGCATTATTATGCCTTTCTTGTCCACATACCTGAACGCTTTTTCAAAAGCAGTCATCGCCCCCGTACACATTACGATCCTGTCCGCTTTAATCTCCAGGTCATCGTTTGCATTGAACACTTCATCGGCCCCGGATTCTTTTGCCTTATTCAATCTATATTCGTTGATATCGGTTGCAATGACCCTCGCTTTTTTCAATTTAGCCATCTGTATGTTCAGGAGACCCGAAATCCCTGAACCCATTACAAGGATAGTTTGCCATTCGCCGACCCCGATTATCCTCTGTGCCCTCACAACGCATGCCAGCGGCTCGATCATCGTTCCTTCCTCATAAGAAACATTATCCGGCAGAGCATATGTGCCATTATCAACATTTATTTTCGGGACTCTTACGAACTCGCTGAATCCTCCGGGATCGTAATTGCCTTTATGCAGTGTTTCACAGGCAGTATGATTGCCTGCAAGACAATATTTGCATTCGTTGCAGGGAACATGGTGGCTCACGAAAACCCTCTGCCCGATATTAAATCTATCAGACAGGGATTCGACGATCTCTCCTGTAATTTCATGACCCAGTACCCTGGGCGCTTTTTTGATGCGGTACCATTCCATCAGATCGGTTCCACAAATGCCGGAAGCTTTGACCTTGACCAGTATTTCCCCATCTCTTATTTCAGGTTTCGGCCTGTTCTCTATCCTGATATCATTGTTGTTATAATATACAGCGGTTTTCATGGTACTATTTCGACTGTTCGTATATCTCGTAAGCCTCGTTCACGGACTTTCCATCATGAACGATCGCCCTTACCGCCTGTATCATGCCTACCGCACTATCGCTCTGGAAGATATTTCTGCCCATATCCACGCCGACCGCACCATCCGAGACCGCATTATAGCTCATCTCCAGGGCTTCCCTCTCCGGAAGTTTTTTCCCGCCTGCGATGACAACAGGAATATTACCGCATGCCTCAACAACTTTCCCAAAATCTTCGGTGTAATAGGTTTTTATAATGTGCGCCCCCATTTCCACACATATCCTGGAGGCAAGGCCAAGATATCTGGCGTCCCGGACCATCTCTTTCCCCACAGCGGTCACGGCCAGAACAGGGATACCATATTTTTCCCCTTCATCCACGAGCTTCGACAGGTTATCAATGGTTTCCTTTTCGCATTCCCCGCCAACATATACCGAACATGTGACTGCAGAAGCATTGATCCTTATTGCGTCCTCTATAGAAGCAGTAAGTATTTCGTTAGATAATTCCTTCAAAATGCTCTGGCCTCCAGAGACGCGCAAAATGATGGGTATATCCGCTGTCGGGTCTATCCAGTTCCGGACAGCGCCCCGGGTTATCATCAAGGCGTCAGCATATGGCAGCAGCGGATCAACAGTTATGCCCAGGTTCACTAATCCCGTTGTGGGTCCCTGGAAATAACCATGATCCACAGCCAGCATAACGCAGCGGCCTGTTTTCGGCCTGATTATCCTTGAAATCCTGTTCTTCATTCCCCAGTTCATTTTCAATTTCCTCCTGTTACCTTTCTTCAGGTCTGACCAGCAAATAGCCCTTCTCTATCAACCAATGATGGAATTCATATGTGGTATGCAGGCAATTTTCCTGGCATATCTCTCTAAGGTCATTGTAATCTGGTGAGCCCTGTGCCTTCTTATTCATCATAACCTGTACAGGGCATTCAATATCGTTGCAATATTCTCTTCTTTTATAATCTACAAATCCCTCGATTGGCACAATCACAAAGCTGATTCTGAATACTTAAGATTTACGATACTTTGAGATCGTTACCTTACCTCTTGGGTAAGGTCTATAATTGATAATTAACCACAGAGAACGCAGCGAGCACAGAGAGTTGTTTGTTTTGCTCTGTATCCTCTGTGCCCTCCTTGGTTTCATATTTGTCAGAAGATGGCCGATATGAATAGTGTTTTATCTACCAACACACAATGAAACCTTCTCAATGCTTTGATGTCAATAACATTTCGTTATTCTGAATAGCTTGAATTTCAACTCCAGCATTTTGAAGTGAAAGATTTTCAAAGGTGAAATTTAATTGGCACGATGATCGAAAAGTCATCGGATTCATCCTTCACTTTTCGTTCTTCTTTTACCCGCCTACGAAAGATTTCTTTCTTGCCAAGAAAAAAGCCGTTAAAGCCATCTGTATAAGCGGTATGTCCAGGGGAATATTCGATAGTCCGACAGCGAAGTTCGTTTCTTCATTCTTGTCGCAAAGAACGGCTTTTCCATCTGCAAGAATCAGGGTTTCAATCCACCTTCTGGCCCTGGCATCAAATAGATTGAACTTAAATTTCAATATACCAAGGTTTTCGAAGTCGATATCGAGGAACATCCACGCTTCATGTTCATTCATGTCCCCATTGATGGAAGACCATCTGCTATGCATCGTGACATCAAGATATCTATCCTTGTTCTTGAGATTTTCTTTGAGAAGGAGAGCGGGGATTATTATTTCTTTCTGGACATTCGTATCGGTTATCTTAGAAAAAGCATAATCCACTTCCATGCAGCTCTCCAGTTCCTTGTCGAGGAATTTCTTCCCTTCTTTCCGATTCAGGGTATCAAGCTTACTTCTCATGGACCACCTCACAGCTCTTTCAGGAGCATGTTGGGATTGGTGGGGAGCGGGTAAAACTTTTTTATAGATGGCGGGAGGACCACCAGATCCCAAACCTTCCTATCATTCAATAATTGAAATTTAAGACTTATATATTTATGCATTTAAATAATAATTGTAATTGTTATAATTATGAGTGGCATGATAACAAAGATAAGAACGAAGTTAATCCACCCAACTTTTACCCTTGGTTATGACAACAGCCAAAAACATCCATAATTTTTTTCTGCTCTTCAGTCACAGAACTCGTTCTTTTTAACAGCTTATCTCCATGATGGATGTTAACAGTGTAGACATTCTCCAGTAACTCC